>CASECF010000017.1 GCA_949286245.1 uncultured Alphaproteobacteria bacterium | reverse complement strand
TACTTTAGATTTAGACCCGTTTACGGGTGGCAAGTAATTGTCGCCCGGTCAGATTGTTGTACCCCCTTAAGGCGTTTGCCGGTACTTTGAGCCTTACAGGCGTTAATGCAGAACCGCCGGCTAGGCCGGCGGGTTCCTTTTCTCAAGTTTGACTTTGATTTAAATTGTAATACAGAGTACCGTTGTTTCCGGATACGTCGAACTTGATTCCGGATAAGTCGTACTCATTTCCGGATATGTTGAAATTGTTTCCGGATACGTCGAACTTATTTCGGGATAGGTTGAACTTGTTTCCGGATACGTTGAACTATAATATCCGCCATCCATCATAGATGTTTCCATAAATGTTGTTTCCAATGAAGTTGATTCTGTATCCCATGTCGTTAGAACAGTTTGAGTGCTGGTGATGGGGGATGTTAAAATATCCGAATTTTCCAGAAAACTTGTATTCATATCCGTTGTAATATTTGTCATGATATTTGTGTCAAAATCGGTTCCGGTCGTTCCGTGCGCGGTTGAATAAGTTGTTCCCGGACTTGTTGTTGTATTATCCGTCACAATATTTGTGTCAAAATCGGTTCCGGTTGTTTTGGGGGCGGTTGAATAAGTGGCACTTGAATTTGTTGCAATATTTGTCACAATATTTGTGTCAAAATCGGTTCCGGTCGTTCTGGGTGCGGTTGAATAAGTTGTTCCCGGACTTGTTGTTGTATTATCCGTCACAATATTTGTGTCAAAATCGGTTCCGGTCGTTCTGGGTGCGGTTGAATAAGTGGCACTTGAATTTGTTGCAATATTTGTTATAATATTTGTGTCAAAATCGCTTCCGGTCGTTCTGGGCGCGGTTGAATAAGTTGTTCCCGGACTTGTTGTTGTATTATCCGTCACAATATTTGTGTCAAAATCGCTTCCGGTTGTTTTGGGATTTGAGGTATAATGAGTATTGAGGTTCCCCACACCCCAATCTGTCACATTCGGAGAGGCAAAATCTGAATTCTCTCCCCGTGTGGTTGTCACATAAGCAGCCGATGGCAATGCTGATAACACTATTATCCCGATACAACCAGTAAATACTCCGGCAGCAAGTGTTCCTCTTTGAATCATTTTTTTCCCCTTTCCTATATGCCGACCACACCCTTTACGGATATAACCATAAAAATGGAAACACATAATAACCTTCTTCTTGCAAATTATAAAAGTATTTTTATTGTTTGTCAAATGATTCTTTCAAAAAATCAAAAGATTGTTGTCTGTTTGGGGAGGGGGTCAGAAATGCTTTAACGGGTGCATAAGTTTTTCTATGAAACGGGGTAATTCCATATTTTTGAAGGGCTTCTTTATGTTGCTTTGTACCGTATCCGGCATTTTGATCCCATCCGTAGGCCGGATATTGTTGAGATAATTCTCTCATTTTTCGATCTCGAGTGACTTTTGCTAAAATAGAGGCCGCCGCAATGGATAAAGATAAGTCATCACCATGAATAACGGCTTTTATCGGAAAAGGCCAGTTTTTGGGAAGACGATTTCCGTCTATTAAGGCAGAACCAATGGAATATCCATTCTCCTTAACCACATTCAAAGCTCTTTCCATGGCTAAAAAAGAAGCCTGAAGAATGTTGATGGTATCTATTTCTTGGGCTGTCGCTTCTCCGATACCGATAATGGCTGATGACTTCATGATTTCTTCAAATAAATGATCACGTTGAAGAGCCGTTAACTTTTTAGAATCACGAATGTTTTGAGCCAAAGTAGAGGGGATTTTTAATTGAGGCCAGCACACGCAAGCAGCAACGACAGGTCCGCACCAAGAACCTCTTCCGGCTTCATCCAATCCGAAAATCGGATGGGGTAATAAGGATTCTCTTTCCAAATGAAAATCTGCCATGGTATTTCAAGTTATAAAGACAATCTTTTTTGGATATCCTCATAGGACATAACGTGTTGTATCGGACCTAACGCCGCCAATGTCGGTTTACTGGTTAAAATATTCTTTGCAGCTATTTGCAGTCCGCTTAAGGATACCGAATCAATACGAGAAATTGTTTCTTCAATGGGAACAATTCTTCCGTAAATAACCATATCAATCGCATTCATTTCAGCGTGTGCACTCATATTCTCATATCTCATGAGAAGTCGTGCCTTTATCTGATTCTTAGCACGAACAATCTCTTCTTCCGTTAGTTGATCAGAGGCTTTGCACAACTCATCACAAAGGACCGGAAGCAATTCTATCACTTCTTTTTCTCCTGTTCCTGCATAAATACTGAAGACACCTGTATCTGCTTCGGGGGCATTGTAGGAATAAATGGAATAGACCAAGCCTCGTTTTTCACGAATTTCTTGAAAAAGCCGAGAGGACATACCCCCGCCTAAAATTGTTCCCAAAAGAACATAATCATAATATGCGGGATTGGTATAAGAGGCCCCTTCAAACCCCAAAACCAAATTAACTTGTTCATGCGGTTTGTTGACGCGTTTTTCACCACCGACGTAATATGCCAATGGAGCCTCTTTTTGGGGAATAGATGTGATCTTTGTAAATAATTTTGCACAAGAATCAATAAAGTCTTTTTCATCAAAAGCGCCGGAGGCACTGATGAAGAGACGATCGGTCGTATATTGGGAGTGCATGTATTCCAAAAGCATCTCGGAAGAAATATTGCGAACGGTTTGAGGCGTCCCTAAAATCGCTCGACCTAAAGCTTGATCCGGAAAAGCTGTCTCTGCAAAATAATCAAAAACTAAATCATCGGGCGTATCATTTTGCATGTTAATTTCTTGAATGATCACACCCTTTTCTTTTTCTAATTCTTGCGGATCCATAACGGAGTTTTGAATAATATCCGCAATAATGTCAAGACCGAGAGAAATGTCTTTTTTGAGTGTTTTGACATAATAAGCCGTCATATTCTTTCCCGTATAGGCATTAATGATACCGCCGACATCCTCAATTTCTTTTGAAATTTCGAATGCCGATCTTTTTTCTGTTCCTTTGAAGGCCATATGTTCTAAAACATGAGAAATTCCATTTATTTCCGGTGTTTCATACCGAGCCCCGACAGAAACCCAAACTCCCAATGAAACCGTTTGAGATGTGGGGTTCGGATCTGTTATGATGCGAATATTGTTAGGAAGTCGTGTTATGTTTATCATGTTTAGCCTTTCTTATTTTTATTCATCCCCAAAAATGGCAGAGAGATATTCTCTTCCCTTAACCGATTTTAAAAGAGGGTCTTTTAATCTTCCAGATAGAGAATTTTTTCGAAAAAACTCCAAAAAGAATCATCCGCTTCTGTTTTTGAAACCTCTGTTTTGTTCGGTTGACAGCCGGTTTTTTCGCAAGGAGAGGGAACAACGGCGGTTTGTGAATAAGAAACAGATGTTTGCGGTGTTATAACGATGGGACGTTGTGTCATTATTTTCTTTGAAACAAGGGTATCTTCTTTTTGCTTTTTCGGAAACGTTTTGTCTTGTAAAATTTTACTGTCCGTTTGCACAACGGGGCCGTTTAATGTATCTTGAGTATATTGAATTTGTTGCTCTTGTATTGAAACAAGATCTCCGTTTTCGGTCACTTCTTTTTTGGTCGTGATATTTGTTTTAACCGCCGGAACAACCGGAATGACCTCAACGCTGGATGTATGGAGAACATCATTCGAATCAATTGGGGTTTTCCCATCTAAATAAACCTCTGATTTTAAGTCAGGATCCGGTCCTTGTAATATATATTCAGAAACGGTTGAAGGCATATTTTGAGTAAAACGCATTAGTATATATCCGGATTTTCCACTTTGAACTGCTCCACCCGAGGCTATCGTGTAATAAGCTCCCAATGTTCCATAATCAAAATCAATATAATTTATGTTAAAAGTCATATTAAAATAGGTGTTTCCTGTTGTTGTGATCCCACAGCGAAAGTCAGAGGAATGCATCTGAACTTTATCAATAAAATCAACATTCAAACGAGAAACAGATACCTCACATTTGGGCTGATTTTGACCAACTGAAATATGATAATCTAAAATCAAATCCAAAGCTGTTTTCCCTGAAGTCAATTTTGCATCCAACAAGGTTGCATAAGGAATGTCTATCGTTGCCTTTGTTAGGGCGGTGTTTGCTTTTAATGATAAAGCGTTGTTATAGCAGACACGAGAAACGGGATCAGCTTCACATAATAAAATTTTCTTCCCTAAATTGTGTTCCGTAAAAGAAGCCAGTTTGTTGAATAGGAATTCTTTTGACATTGTATATTCGGCGGCTGCACATTGTTTGGAACGGCAAATTAAAACCGTATTTTTAGGGGTTTGAGCAAAAACAGACGATGTTAATAAAACAAAAGACATGAAGCTGATTGAAAACAGTTTTGTGTGAATACGCATAAGATACCTCTTTAAAATGAAAATCTTTTCTATTTTAAGCACAAAAAGAACTAAAAAGCAATCTTTAAATTGTTGTATTAAAACAAAATAAAAAAGTTAAAAAGTATCTCTGAATTGCCAACAAGAAATAATTGACAGAGCCGCTGTTTCTGCCTTTAAAATGGTTTCTCCTAAGTGGCAGACAAGATGATTCGGTAATTGAGTTAAAAAAGCTTGCTCTTGCTGGGTAAAACCGCCCTCCGGTCCGATTAAAAAGGCAGGGATTGTTATGTTTTTTAAAGGACCTGTTGGCGAGTGTCGTTCGGATAAATAAACTAAAGTTTCACCATGCGAAAGAATTTTTGGTAAATCTTTGAGGGGTGTGGGAGGTAATAAAATCGGAAGATCCAATCTTTCGCACTGTTCTGCCGCTTCCATCAAAATAAAATGAGCCCGTTCCAAATTAAGTTGTCTCACAACAGTTCGTTCCGTTAAAACAGGAATAATTTTAGTAACTCCCAGTTCTGTTGCCTTTTGAAAAACAAGATCCATTTCATTTTTTTTGATCAACGCCGGACATAAGATGCATTCTTTTTTGAGAGAGGGTTGAGGTCGTGTTTGGTGAATAGAGGTCAATTGCCCCCCTTTTTTCTCCAAAAAATCAATTTGACATTCCCATTCCCCATCGTGACCGTTAAAACAAAGACAAAAATCTCCCTTTTTTTGGCGCATAACATTTAAAAGATAGTGTTTTTGACGCTCTTCTAATGAAATTATTGATCCGGAAAACAGAGGTGAATTAACCCATAATCTAATCATTTAAGATCACCCTTCTTTCGTGTCGCCTTTTGTTTATTGGAATTCTTGAGACTTGCCGGTGTGTGAGCCTTAATTAAGACGGCTGTCACGTCATCGGGAGGTGGAGGTGGAGCAAAGTTGAAAAATGCTTTTAGAATATGATCCAGCGTCTCTTTCGTATTCGGAACGTGTGCAAAAGGACGAATTAAATCTAAGAAGCCCTCTTCACCAAGCCGTTCTCCTTGCGTATTAGGTGATTCGGTAAGAGCATCACTATACATAAGCATTTGATCTCCAAAGTGAAATGGAACAGATTTATCTTCATATTCCGGATGTGGAATAATTCCAAGTGGGATACCTCTGGTTTCCAGCCGTATGGTGTCTTGTCCGTTATTTAAAAAAGGAGAGGGTGATCCGGCTCCGGCATAAGTAATCGTTTGGTTTTTGCTATCCCAGATACTAAAGAAAAAGGTGGCAAATTGACCGCGCGGGAGCAGAGAGTATAATTGTGTATTTAATTGCTTCATAAAATCGGATGGTTTTTCAAATCTTTTATCTAATTGTGAAATGATAGCATGGAGTCTGAATGTATTAAAAGCAGCGGCAACCCCATGTCCTGAAAAATCACATAGATAGATACCGACTCTGTTTTCGGACAAAGGAATAATCTGCCAAAAGTCTCCTCCTAATTGAGAGGAGGGAGAAAAGTAATGTGTAATCTCTAGTGCATATTCCTCTTTTATATACTCTAAATCTTCTTTTGTCGGCAACATGGCTATTTGCATTTGTTGAGCAGCTTTAAGCTCCGATTCTATTTTTTGAAGTTGATTTTCTAAGTGCTTTATGAGTAAACGATTTTCTAAATGAACTCGAACTCGTGAGAAAAATTCCAAGGGATTGATCGGTTTGGTAATAAAATCAGCAGCTCCGGATTTAAACGTTTTATCACGAGCTTCTCGGGTATCTGAGGCTGTTTCGATTAAAACCGGAATATCTTTTGTCTCATCTACGGATTTCAAGTGATAAAGAACTTCGTGACCATCCATGCGGGGCATGGTGATGTCCAAAATAATTAAGTCCGGTTTAAATGTCAAAACTTTATTCAAACCCTCAATACCATCCGAAGCGATATCTATGTGAACAATGCCGATATTCGGTAAAAGGGCTGCTAAAAGCGCTTGATTGCTTGGATTATCTTCAATAATCAAAACACGACACTCAGATAAATCTGTTAATTCACGATGCTCAGGTGAGGTTTCATCTAAAATAGGTTCATCTACTTGATAGTCATTTTCATTTAATAAAAAAGAAAGTGTAATTTCACGCCCAAAATCATCAATCGTACAAGAATCAGCTGTTCCGGCAATGAGACGTAAGCCTCGTCCCGATTTTGCTTTAAGCTCCGGTTCTTTTTTGAGAGTGTCTGAAACAGCGTACCCAATCCCCTCATCTCGAATCTTAATTTCTAGTTTCTTTTTATTCCAGGTCGCCCAGATACTGATTGATTTTTGAGCATAAGTGGGATCTTGTAGTCGATCATTGAGTATTTTGGCATAGGCGACAAAATCATGAGCAGATTGTCTTAGCCCGCTGGATAATTGGAGATTTCCATGAATGAGACTATTTACGAGAGATTCATGAAGTGCCAAATGAATAGCATCAAAACGGGTGTTTGAAAAATGGAGACGAGTTTGTAGCGCATCCATAAAAATTTTTGCCACATCACAATTGTAAATAACAGGACAGGTCAGTAAAAAACCGATATAATAATCAAGCTTGTTTTTTGTTTGATGTGTTAAAAAATCTCGAATACTCTCTTCTTGAGAATGAGCATCGATGATTGTAGAAATCGGAAGAGCAAATAAAGTGTTTAGCTTCTCTTCTGTAATTTGGTCAGTCAAAACACCCAATGCCGTAGGGAATGAAGAATGTTTTAAACCTTCTTGAATAAAGGGGTTTTGAATACTTGGCCAGAGTTCTATATTGAAAAGGGAACCAATATGTTGAACTTGTTCTCGAGTGACTTCATCTCCGGTAATATAGCGCATTTCATCCTCATCATTTTTTTATAGTATATCTCTAAATACGGATAGCCCGCAAGTGTTTTTCGTCCCTGTTTGCGAAAAAAGAAGAAATGCTTGCGTTTTGGAATGAAATACGATAAAATCGCCCCTATTCAATTATAACAACAGAAAGGATATCCCTATGAAAAAATTAAATCCGATTGTTATTTCCGGTAAAGAAGTCATTCCTTTGATTGAGGGGGGGAAGGGTGTTGCCGTTTCAGATGGTCATTCATCGGGAGCGTGGGCTAAAGCCGGAGCGGTTGGAACAATTTCGGGTGTTTTTGCTGATATTGTTGATGATAAAGGAAATGTTGTTCCAAAAGTATACACACGCAAATCACGAGCAGAACGCCATAATGAATTGATCGAAATGTCAATTAAAGGAGGTATTTCACAAGCAAAAATTGCTCATGAGATTGCCGGTGGAAACGGACGAATTCATATGAATGTCTTGTGGGAAATGGGGGGAAGTATTCCTATTTTAGAGGGCGTTATGAACGCTTGTGAAAATATGGTGGGAAATTTGAAGCAAAAAGCTCCTGAAAAGTATCAAGGTAAAATAGAAGCTGTTGGAGAAAAAGTTCAACAGACCTTAGGGACTTTACGTTTCCAATATCAAAGACGCCTAAAAGAAACGGCTCCCGTTGT
Source organism: uncultured Alphaproteobacteria bacterium (assembly GCA_949286245.1). Lineage (GTDB taxonomy): Bacteria > Pseudomonadota > Alphaproteobacteria > CAAHEQ01 > UBA3637 > CALXPF01. The sequence continues at coordinate 10,132 of CASECF010000017.1, read as the reverse complement.
TGAGGGAATGCTTGGGGAAGTTAAAAATTTAATTCATGGGATTACTTGCGGTGCCGGAATGCCCTATAAGCTAGCAGAAATTGCCTCTAAATATGGTTTATTTTATTATCCGATTATTTCATCCGCTCGGGCTTTTCGTGCTTTATGGCTTCGAAGTTATAAAAATTGTCCGGAATATTTAGGGGGAGTTGTGTACGAAGATCCTTGGTTGGCAGGGGGGCATAATGGTCTTTCTAATTCTGAAGATCCGACAAAGCCGGAACGGCCCTATGAACGATTGGTCGCTTTACGAAAACAAATGAATGAGTATAAGTTGGATCAGATCCCTATTATTATGGCCGGAGGCGTCTGGAATTTAAAAGAATTTGAAGACTATATCGATAATCCGGAGATCGGACCAATTGCTTTCCAGCTCGGAACAAGACCACTTTTGACACAGGAAAGCCCTGTGGCAAAGGCTTGGCAGGGATGTTTAAGAGGTTTGAAAAAAGGAGATGTTGTTTTACAGCAATTTTCACCGACCGGATTCTATTCTTCGGCTGTAAAGAATAAGTTTATTCGTGATTTGATGGATCGAAAAGATACCGAGATGCCCTATAAGGAAAAGCCGGAGGGAATTTTTGTGAAGCCCTTTAAGGTGTCCGAAGCTCATACCGTTTATTTGACGGAACACGATTTTAATCGAACAGAAACATACAAGAAAAACGGAAAACCAATTGCCGTGCGTACGCCGGATGATTCGATTATTTTCTTATCCGAAGAAGAAGATAAGCAAATTAAGACGGATCGTGCTAATTGTGTTGGATGTTTATCTGCATGTGCTTTTTCGGGTTGGTCTCAAGCAGAGGGACATTTAAAAAGATTGCCGGATTCTCGCTCATTCTGTATCAATAAAACATTGACGGCAATTGCGCATGGAGAAAGTATAGATAACAATCTCATGTTTGCCGGACATTTGGCATACCGATTCGGAACGGATCCTATGTATAAAAACGGCTACATTCCAACCGTTGAAGAATTGATAGATGCTCTTTTACAAGGGAAATAAAAAAGCGGGGGTTCCCCCGCTTTTTTATTTTTTCTTTTGTGTATCTCCAAATTTATTCTTTAATGAAATGCCGGCCTCTTTATCTCCAAATTTATTCTTTAATGAAATGCCGGCCTCTTTATCTCCGAACTTCTCTTTTAAAGATACTGGTTTTTCATCAACAGATCGAAAAGAGATAGCTTCTGCTGAAAAAGAAATCATTTGGGCTCCCATAAAACAAAAAGCTAACAAATTGAATAATAGTTTTTTCATTGTATTTCTCCTATATTGACGCTCAATATTTTTATTTAAGAATAAGGTTTGTTGCACATGTTTTTCCATTTTCTTCGGATAAATCAAATGAAATCGGTTGATTATCTTCAAGTCGTTTTAAATGAGAAGCTTTAAGTGCCGTAATATGAACAAAAACATCCTTTTCTCCGTTGTCCGGTATAATAAATCCATATCCCTTTTTAAAGTTAAACCATTTGACTTTTCCTGACTGCATAATTACTCTCCTTTTTTGAGTCAAAGCCTTATCATCGGCACCCATATTCGATATTCTTATCGGTTTCGGATCAGCTTTTTAGACATAGTTTTTCAATAAAATATTCCTTCTGATACCGAATAATCGAAAATCGAAGACACCTAAAATATAAAGACCTTTTTTGAAAAAGACAAGAGATAAAATAAATCAATTAAGATTCATTGACCTAAAAACACTCTGTTTGAAGAGTATGGAGAAAAGTATTTATTTTTGTATAAAATCAATGAAATGAATATGCATTTCATTGATTGAAAGAAAAAAAGAGGCCCGTTCACATAAGGATCAATGAACACTATAGGCTGTCAGTTCATTTTGAAGAACAATTGCAAAGGCAACCTCTCGACTGGCAGCATATCCCATTTGTTCTCCCTGACCACTGTAAATGGACCAAACAGGTTCGTTGTTAATGGTTTCTTTTTTTATATACGCCATTTCCGAATCAAAGTCTTTTAAATCCGAAAACGTATAAGAAAAATCCGGAGCAAAATTAATTTTAATCGGTTGTGTCATGTTTTCCCTTTTTTGTTTCTAGAAGATGTTTTGTCTCATTTTGTGAAATGGCAATTCGTTTGACTTTTTTTTGCTTGGTTGGTTTGAGCATATCGATATTAAGAAGTCCATTTTCCAAAAAAGCACCTGAAATTTTCATTCCGTCAGCCAAAACAAAAGATTTGATAAAAGAACGTGCGGCAATACCGCGATGTAGAAAATATCTTTGAGGATCTTGTTGTTGTTGACCTCTTATAATCAATTGATTGTCTTCTTGGAGGACAGACAAATCTTTTTCCTGATATCCTGCCACTGCTAAAGAGATTCGCAATTCGTTTGGAGATAGTTGCTCAATATTGTAAGGAGGAAAAGATTCGGACCCCTTGGTAATTTGAAGCAACATGTTTTCTATTTCATCAAATCCCAGCATAAATGGATTATGAAACGGATTTTCAATACTCATCTTCACCTGCTTTTAATCGGTTAATAATGGTTTCTTTATCCTGTACTAATTTCGGATCATCTAAACATAATCCTTCAATGGTTTTAATCGCATGGATAATTGTTGTATGATCTCTTCCAAAATAAGACGCAATATCGGGCAATGAAAGAGAGGTTAAAATTTTTGATAAATACATGGCCATTTGACGTGGTCGGGCAATATGACGGTCTCGCCTCGTTGATTTTAAATCTTGTAATGCTATTTGATAATAATCGGCAACCATGTGTTGTATCATTGGAATGGTTATTTGTTTTTCCGTTGTTTGCAGCATATCTTTTAAAACTTCTTTTGCCGTGTGAAGCGTGATGATCCCACCGATTAATTCCACATGAGCAATCAATCGTTTTAACGCTCCTTCCAGTTCTCGAACGCTGGCGGTTATTCTTTTTGCCAGAAAATCTAAAACATCGTCCGGAATGTGAACAGATGTTTGTTTTCGTTTCTCTTGTAAAATACCTAAACGTAGTTCATAAGAAGCTTTTTGAATATTGACAACTAATCCTTGAGCGATTCGTGTCTTTAAACGATCCTCAATTCCTTGGAGATCCATAGGAGAAGAATCTGCTGATAAAATGATTTTCTTTCCTCGAGCGATGAGCGCATTAAACGTGTGAAAAAATTCCTCTTGTGTCGCTTTTTTACCGAAAATAAATTGAACATCATCGATCATTAAGACATCAACAGAACGAAATAAGTCTCGGAAAGACTCCGTCTTATTGGATCGAAGAGCCCTAATAAAATGTTGAAAAAATTGTTCGCTGGAAAGATAAACGACACTTTTTTCGGGATATAATTCTTTAATTTTCCATGCGATGGCGTGCATCAAATGCGTTTTTCCCAACCCAACCGAACTATGTAGATAAAGTGGGTTAAATAAAATGCTTTCATCTTCGGCTACGCGACGAGCTGCTGCATAGGCAAATTCATTTGATTTGCCGACTACAAATGTGTCAAATGTATGTGATGGATCCAAAAAACAAGGAATTGTTTCCCCATCTAGTTCCAATTCTGTTGGGAGAGATGTGTGAAATGATGAATTCTTTATGGGAAACGAATCATTTTGTTTTAAAAAAGAGTCACCTAAAAAAGAGTTTGTTTCCTCGGTTATCGAGGTAGACGGAGTCGTAAAAGCGGGCTTTAATTTGAAATTAAGTTTATCTATCGCCGGATTATATGCTTGCCAGATCGAAAGAATTTGATCTGCATAATTTTGTTTCACAAGTTCATGAATACAAGGAGAGGGAACAAATAAATTAACTTCATTATTTTCAATTGTATCGGGAACAATTTTAGATAACCAACGTAATGCCAATCGATCCCCCAGTGCTTTTGTCAATTCACCGTAAACCGATTGCCATTGACCTGTTAATGTATCCGGAGTTTGATTTGCCATTTTTTATATCCTTTTAGTCGTTCTTTTGTTTTGGTTGTTTCTTATTAAAATAAAAAATCCTCAATGTCAAAATCAAGATCTTTTATTTTTTAACCTTTCGTTAATATATCATAAAAAGTATTTTTCAAAACGTAAACGACTTTTTTGGGGTTGAGTGCAAATAAATTTCTTGACGCAATATATAGAATGATAAAAACAATATATATTTATTGTTCGGTTTGTTTTTTAGAATAAAAAGAACAAAATCTCCGTGGTTTATCGGAAAGAGCAAAATAGAACCGAAAAGAAATTTTTAAACGAATCTTAAGCTGATTTCCATTTAATAAAATTCTTATTTTTAAACGAGTCGCATTTGTTTTTTGAGAGTCTTTTTTCGTGTTTAAATTTTAAATTAAAATCAAAGTTAAAATAAAATTGTGATTAAAAGTATGATTGATTTTTTTGCTAAAGAATATTTACCAATAAAGAAAGCTCAATTATGAATAGAGTATGATTTTTCATTAAAATCAGGAATGAACGTATATGAGAGATAAAATTATACTGGTGTGATCCTGCTTTATGAGAAGGAATCCACAATCCCTAAGCCAAATGAATACACACTTTCCGAAAATTATACTCAAAGTAGGCTTAATAGCTCACCAGAGCATATAAATTATAATGAGTCCTCATACACAAATCATAATTAAGCCTAAAAAAATACCCGAATTGCTTCGGGTATTTTTTTTGAGTATTCTAATCTTAGTAAACTTCAAAGTTAATGATGATTGAAGTGGCGCTAACTTCGGAAGATTTCACCTTGTTTCCGGCGATAGACTTCAAAGCTTCTTGAACACCGCTTGTAAAGTTTCCTGTAATTGTCACTTTACCGGTTGTGTCACCTGTCATTGCCGTAGCTCCGGAAACATTTGTACTCGTTGTTGCTTCGTTCATGATTGCATTCTTGCTATCTTGTTTGGACATACCGATAACAGCCACTTTAGAAGCAACATCGATAATTTCGTTTGCACGATAGCGGTTCATAGCCATTGTATAACCGGCAATACCACCAATGGATAAAACACCGATAATCGCCAAAACACCTAACATTTCAACCATTGAACGGCCTGATTCTGCATTTGTCATTTTTATCATCCTTTATATAAAAGTTGAACACATATTCTTAACACAAAGAGTAAAAATCATTTGAATTTTACCCTTTACTCTTTGATTCTAACATCCATTAAAAAGTATTGCAAGTATTATTTTTAGTAAAACTTCTCTTTTTCCGTTATTTTATTGAAAAAATTTTTGAGACGATGGAGAGATATATACACAAATAATGTCCTTTTTTGTCGGATATCGTCTGTTTTTGTCAGTATTTGGACTGTCGTAAAAAAGTGAAAAATAGTATATAATTCCTATATAATGGAGAAGAGTTCCATTATCACTCAGCTAGTTAGAAAGAAATAAAAGAACATCAACCGGTTTTAAAAACCGGTTTTTTTATGAGGGAAACATGACAATAAGTACAGAATTGGAAAGTTTAAATAAAACAAAGACAGCAATCGGAGAGGCGTTGATCGAAAAAGGGATGGATCTATCGAATAAAATCTTTTCGGATACGCCGGATCTAATAAAAAACATGAAAAATGAAGGCGGTGACCTTGTTGAAGTAATTGCACTTGGTAAATCGGATTTTGAGACGGGAGATAAGGTTTTGTTAAATCCGGCAATTTCTTTGCAAAAAGAAACGTTAATAGAGTATACACCTGTATATAACAGAGGGTGGCAGGACATCAAAATGTATTATTATACACCGATAGGATGTGTTTCTGCATACTCTGGGAAACTGTATGCATCTGGAGGTAGTTCCGTTGAGTTAACGTATGATTTGGAATTGAAGAAATATATGGGAGAAACCTCATTTTCGTTAACCTCTTATCCTCTTATTTGGGGAAACCCGCAGCAGTTATATTATTTGATCGCTGGTACTGGTGCCGGCTCGGTTATCTTCGGGCGCTTTAATTCTCAGACTTTTTCTTATCAAGAAGAAATCAGTTATACAACGACCTCTCGATATCAGTCGTTTGATCTGTTGGATAATTATTTTTATGACACTTATCGTGGTAATTTCGGATATATTCAAAACGGTGCGATGACGATTCTCTGTGCGGTAGGAATAGATGGCAACCCGAATTCTTTAATTCGATTGAATAAAGAACATGCCCTTATATATGCTTCTCAAAGTTATGGATATGATTTTGATCAAATGAGAATCGCGTCCGACCCTCAAACAGCCAGAAGTGTTTCTGGGTTTGGCTTTTTACAATCGACCGATAGACGCTTGAACATGGTTCGCTCATTGGATGAGGAGGGAAATTATTTTATTGCCGGTCCTTATGGATCCCCGTTTGGAGCAAAAATTTTTAGAAAAGCAGAAGAATCAACAGCGGAGGATTTGATTGTGGAAGAAGTATATGATTTATCCAATCAATTGCCTCGTTCCACCTTTTCTGTAGATCAATATTGTTGTCAGGTTGATCCGATAACCGCAACCAAAAAATTTGCGGATATTTTTATTCGATACGGAATAGGAGAATTATACTATTTACAATGGGATGGAAAAGACTTGATCAATTATGGAAAAATAGGGGGGGACAATGTTTATTTTTTCTCATTTAACCCGTTGGATCGGATTTTAGTGACCAATAAGGCTAAAGAAAACGATCCAAGCTGTATTCCGGATTTTCATGTTTTTTCTTTTCAAAACGTGATGAATAAGGAATTTGTGGCGACGGATATGGCCTCTGCCAACTGGACACAAGATACGTTAACCGGATTTGTAAAAGAGAATAAGGGGCAAGATGCGTTCGGGAACAATATCCTAGATGTGATCACGGTACGAGATCCCAATAAGATATCATGGACAGAACAAGGAAAAATGTATGGATTTAATATGGTTATAGAAAAAGGGAGTTTATAAAATGGCTATTCAAAATAATTTTAGTGTGGAAGGGTCTGTGAGTATTACTTCAGCAGGGATTGCAAGTGGATTCTCAAGCAGAAATGCGATTGTGATGAACAAACGATTTCAAGTTGAAAATTTACCTTGGGAATTCAATATGAGAGTGAGAACGGGGGCAGATATAACGACTCGTCAGAAATTTAATGGAGGTGTTCACAACATGGATTATCAGTTCCCGACACTGGAAATTGTTCGTAACACGAATTCAAATTTTTGTATGTACCTGTCATCAACCGGATCTTCTTGGGATATTGCCTCCAAAATTTCAGGCACTTATCAAGTTTTACCGAATACTTGGTATCAATTACGATGGGGGTGGTCCGGAACGGAATACTATTTTGAATATGCGTTGGATGATTCGGTGTTTATTCGCGATATAACGGTTGTAAGTTCTGTTCCTGTTTTTCAACCGCTCTATGTTATGGGGTTGGGGAATGATTTGTGTAGCTTCAGTTATCAAATACCCTTTTTGGGAGATTTGGATTTGATGCAAACCAATCTTCAGATCGGCGGAGAAGTCTATTGGATGGCGTGTGAAGATGTTGGTATTATCCCCGGAAATATCATTGTGGGAGAGGGATATTATAATGCAGATGGCACAAATATTATTAAATTCTTGGAGCCACAGCGAAAAACGCTGAATGAAGCAACCACGTCTTCTGTTCGAGGGTTCAAAAATAGTGTTTATTTAACGTTAGCTTCTGATGGTTTTTCTTCTTTTTTACTTCAAAAGACTGACACATCGTTTGAGGGAAATTATCAGGCATTGAAAAAAATAGAAGGGAGGGATATTTATCTAGATGAAAGCAAACAGTATATCTTGGATCCTCAGAGCTTCACGAAAATGACTTATCAGATTGATATGGGGCATTCGGATATGATGGTTTGGCAACAACCGACATTAACGTCTGCAACTTCTTACGGAACGGTTTCTGATAGTCGTAATTCCGGCAGTGAGGCGGGGTGGAAGTGTCTGGATGGATTAAATAATACAAACTTTGTTCCGGCAACAAGCGCCGGATGGTGGAAATGGGAGATTCCCGTTTCTGTGTCGTTTGAGGCGGGAAATAGCACCATCACATGGATTCATCGAAGTAATTCTGAGAGTATGTCGGGATCGGACACGCTTCAATTTTTTGCGGATGAAGAAATGACAATTCCCCTCACGGATCCTTTTTCCGATAGTGGTTTAACGGCTAATCAAGAAATTATTGTTCCCGTTATCACAACAACCAGTACCAGTCTTATCTATTTAAACATCAAAGCCCATGCGGGATATGGTGGAGCTTCCGAAATTGTATTTAACAATGTTTTGATCGGTGCGGAGCCGTATGCCGGAGCCATTAAAGTATTTCCGTTCTTTGAGTATTGTAATGAAGAGGAGGGATATTTTCAATTGACGGAAGCAATCGAAAAAGGTTTGGAAGAGGCAGTTGTCGGTTCCAAACAAGAAACGATGTTTTTATATCTGGTTAAAAAAGAGGGTAAAACTGATTTTGTCCTTTCGGCTCATGATCCGAGCGGGTACGACTACTTTGAAAAAAGACTTCAGGTGACTTTAGATGAGACACTTTTTTATATCGCCGACTATTCCGATCTATCAGTTGACGGATGATGAGCAGGAATAAAACAAAATAAAGGAGTTGAGGTCTCTGTCTGGTAGCGGACAATCCTCAAAAGAATACGGGGTTGTCCGGTATCCGAATTGATTCGATTCGGAAATGTATAAGTGTTGAGAAAAAAGAAACGTCTATTTTTTTTATTTTCTTTGAATTTAGGGATATTCCTATCGATTTATAGATTGAGAGAATATCCGAACACAGAAGATTTTCTAGTTTTTTATAAAAGTGAATCAAAAAGAGAATTTTTTGAAAAATTTTATGGCTGTTTATTTGGGAGGATTATTAAATGAATTTCTATATTTGGAGTGGTGTGACATTATTTGTCTTGAGCCTTTTGTTCTTATTTTATGATTGGGCATATGAAAGAGGATATAATGCTTATCGAGGAGAGGTGACGGATCAAATAAATGCTTGTTTAACGGTCGGTCGATTGGATCTGTTGAAGGCAGGAGAGGCGGTTCAAAAAACTCAAAAACAGCTTGAAAGGAAAAAAACACATGACGAAATTTGTCGTGATATTCTTCAGTTTGATATACGTCACTGCTTGTAGTTCTGTGCGGTATATTCCGGTTGATCGATGTCAATCGCTTCCGCCAAAAACATTGATTACGGTTCAAGATTATATCTTAAGAACGGTCGAATTGGAAACGTATTTGAATGAATGTACTAAAAAGCAACATTAGATCGTTTAGAATGAAAAATGGATATTTGATATGATCAATTTTAAAAATTCTCTTATTAAATAATCACTTAAATAAAAAGATTGACATCTTTTTTTAGGATATATTATACCTGAAAGCAGCTATTTAATGAGGGGTTTTGTCATGAAAATAGTTTTATTTCTTGCGGTATTGTTTTGTTCTATCATCAGTTCAGCCGTTTCATTTGCGACAGAGAACCCGCATTTTTAAATCAAAAAGAGATGGATTTTACCTCTTTTATAAGCACTTTAAATAGGGGTTGAGTGTGTGAGATGACTAAAAGGAGTGGTAAAAACAGAGCGGGTGAAGGGATTGCTCGGCGTTGCCTCGTCCTCGATTCTCTCGGACCGCCTTCGGCGTCCACGCACTTAGCTCGTGAGCAAACCCTCTTCTCGGGTTCTCATCCTTCCCCCACAACCAAAAAAACCACCGTTTCCGGTGGTTTATATTGGAGCGGGTGAAGGGACCCGTTTCATTTTTTATTAGAAGTGTTGATTTTTAAGCTTTTTAACATTTTGTTTTCTGCTGGTTATATATAAATGAATCACACGTGCATCACGCCTTTTTGTTATAATTTGTTCAAGACGGAATGTACACAAACTTTTTACCATCCCGATAAAAAACAGGCAAGATTTGGAGCCGATGACTGTATGAATATCCTCTCTCTTGTAATCATTCGCTTAAAAATTGACTTGAAATAAGTCAATTTTATGATTCGAACGTAACACTACCTGCGTAAGCAGGTAGATGTAGACATACCCATATCTTCGCGCTATAAAGAAGATATGGAACAGGTAATATATAGAAAACAGAGTAATTGCGTGTATCACTGCCATTATCATATAGT
>CASECF010000016.1 GCA_949286245.1 uncultured Alphaproteobacteria bacterium | reverse complement strand
ACTGTTTGAGTTAGAAGTGACGGATGTGCCTGTTGGGGTATGTCAAAAGATTTTAAAGATGGGATGGAAACTCCCCGTTTTGATCAAAGCAAACGAGATTGTGTATGGGGGGAACGATCTGATCTGTGAACCGAGCGAGATGGATAACAGAGAAACGGCCACCATGGTATTTTTGTTTGATGAAGATATGGACGAGACGGCACTGCCCAACTGGTATTGTGAGAAAGATAGTGATTGCGGATCGTGTCAACGGTGTCAAGAGAACATTTGTGTGTCCTCATGCGAAGGGTATGAGAGATGTGCGGAAGATACGGAGACAGGAGAGCAGATCTGTTGTCCACCAGATCGAAGATCGGGACCCTATTGTTGTGCCAAAGCAGTCAACGGGATGTGTTGTAATGAGAACGATCAGTGTTGCCCGTGGCATAAGCCCTTGATTAATAAAAACGGGACCTGTTATGCGTGTGATAACGAGGCTGGTGTCAATGTGACAGGCGTAGAAGAGAATTGCGGGGTGTGTACGAATAGAGAGTTGTGGAAATTAAATAATGTAAATATACAATGTGTGATTTCGTGTCCTCATGATAAACCACTGAGAGGTCACGATGGTAAATGCTATTCTTGTGATTATCCGGACCCGATTACCGTGAATCAAAATGTTTGTGAGCGTGTTTGTCCTAATCGAATTGGAAATGGCAATGTAAACTCACATTGTTCGCTTCCTTGCGGAGAGGGGACATTTACGGGGCAGGATGGTAAATGCTATTCCTGTGATGAAGAAAAGAATGTGAATGTATCGGGTGTTTCTCATGAAGGATGTGAACAGTGCCCGAACCGAACTCAATACGGATCTCATTGTGTGGAAGATTGTCCTCAGGGGGAGTTTAAAGGGATAGATGGTATTTGCCACCCTTGTGATTATCCAAACCCTGTTGATTTCTTTTATCCTTCTTCACCATACTGTCATACGGTATGTCCTAATCGTGTTTCTAATGGTTGGAGTGAACGCTGGTGTTCTTTACCCTGTGGAGAAGGAACTTTTACGGGGAGTGATGGAAAGTGTTACTCGTGTGATGAAGAAAAAAATATCAATATGTTAGGGGTCACACACGATGGTTGTGAACGATGCCCCAATCGTCGATTAACGGGAAACGCCTGTATTTTAGATTGTCCTATGGGAGAAATAAAGGGGGATAATGGAATTTGCTATGATTGTGATTACTCTGAACCAATTGCCGTATTCAATTTGTCGAAAGAAGATTGTACTGCTAAATGTCCCAATCGCATTGCCAATGGAACTTTAAATAGGTATTGTTCTATTCCCTGTGGAGAAGGAACATTTACGGGAGGTAATGGAAGATGTTATTCTTGTGAGGTAGCACAAAATATTGGTGTGAATAGTGTTTCTCATAGTGGCTGTGAACAATGTCCCGATTCAAGGAATTTATATAATATTACATGTGTTCCGAAATGCCCTGGGGACGCACCGCTCAGAGGATCGGATAACAAGTGCTATCCGTGTGACACGGAAACACGGGTTTCTGTCTCAGGTATGACGGATGCGTGTTATGAATGTGCCGATCAGAGAAAGCTCGATGGGAACTATTGTGTTTTAAAATAGAGCCTTTTTAAATTCTTCTTTAATTTATAAAGGAGAATGATTGTATCCGGAAAACCACACGTTAGAGCTTCGGTTCAATAAAGCTTAGCTCAAGGTTTTAGGGTACACGTGAAGATCCCAGTGTTTTACGCGAGATATCTTTTTTATGGTTGGACTATAAAAAAATCCCTCACCGAGAGGTGAGGGATTTTCTGTTTTGTCCATGTATCTTATTTCTTTTCGTTCCGGACGGCTGCCTGTGCGGCGGCTAATCTGGCGATTGGAACACGATACGGTGAGCAGGAAACATATGTCAATCCAACACGATGACAGAAGTCAATCGTCTTCGGATCGCCACCATGTTCACCACAAATACCTAATTTGATATTCGGGCGTGTCTTACGACCACGTTCTGCTGCAATTTCAACTAAAGCACCGACACCCTCTTGATCTAATGAAGCAAACGGATCGGCCTCATAAATACCCTTTTGGACATATTCAGGCAAGAATGCACCGGCATCATCACGGCTCATACCCAAAGTCGTTTGTGTTAAGTCGTTTGTACCAAAGCTAAAGAATTCAGCTGTTTCGGCAATCTTGTCAGCAACAATGGCAGCTCTTGGCAACTCAATCATTGTACCGATCTTGTACTCAAAAGTGTGACCTGATTCGGCAATTACTTTTTGAGCCATCTTATCGACTGCTTTATGCATCATATCCAATTCTTTCTTTGTTCCAACAAGCGGAATCATCACTTCAGGAACAAATTGTTTTCCGGTTGATTTCATCACGGAAACGGCAGCTTCAAAGATAGCTTGAGCTTGCATCTCATAAATTTCCGGATAAGTGACGCCTAAACGACAGCCACGATGACCCAACATCGGGTTGGCTTCGTGTAATTTAGCCGTACGAGCAGCAATTTCTTCAACCGTCACGCCGATTTGTTGTGCAATTTCAATTTGCTCTTCACGTTTGTTCGGTAAAAATTCATGCAATGGTGGATCCAACAAACGAATGGTCACCGGTAAGCCTTCCATGATTGTGAACAAGTCAATAAAGTCCTTGCGTTGGAACGGCAATAATTTATCTAATGCCTTTCTTCTGTCTGATTCCGTATTAGATAAAATCATTTCACGCATAAAGTTAATCCGATGCGGATCAAAGAACATATGCTCTGTTCGGCATAATCCAATACCTTCAGCACCAAATCCACGAGCTGTTTTAGCATCAAGCGGAGTCTCGGCATTAGCACGAACACCCAAAACTCTGATTTCATCAACCCAACTCATAAATTCACCAAAGTCACCTGTCATTTCAGGTAAAACTAACGGTAAAGCACCTTTCATCACTTGTCCGGTTGTTCCGTCAATGGAGATCATGTCTCCTTCTTTGATGACCGTATCACCGACTTTTAAGAACTTGCCTTCATAGTCAATGCGTAAGTCGGCAACACCGGAAACACAAGGTTTACCCATACCACGAGCCACAACGGCTGCGTGAGATGTCATACCACCACGAGCTGTTAAAATACCTTCGGAAACATGCATACCGGCAATATCTTCCGGAGATGTTTCAACACGGACTAAAACAACTTTCTTTCCTGTTTGAACTGTCTTTTCAGCATCTTCTGCCGAGAAAACAACTTGTCCGACAGCAGCCCCCGGAGAAGCCGGAAGACCCATTGTCAAAACTTCTTTTTTGGCATTTTTATCGAACATCGGGTGGAGCAATTGATCTAATTGCGGAGCTTCAACACGCAAAACTGCCGTTTTCTTATCAATTAATCCTTCATGGACTAGATCAACGGCAATTTTTAAAGCCGCGGTTCCCGTCCGTTTTCCGTTTCGTGTTTGAAGCATCCATAACTTGCCGTCTTGAATGGTAAATTCCATATCTTGCATGTCTTTGTAGTGGGCTTCTAATTTTGCACGGATATCCGATAATTGTTTGAACAATTCGGGGAATTCTTCTTCCATACACGGCAAATCAATCTTACGACGCTCTTTAACCAAACACGTCATCGGTTGCGGAGTTCTGATACCGGCCACAACGTCTTCACCTTGAGCGTTTTTCAAATATTCACCATAGAAGTAGTTCTCACCGGTTGCAGGGTCACGAGAGAAGCAGACACCCGTGGCTGAATTATCACCGGAGTTTCCGAACACCATTGTTTGAACGTTAACGGCTGTACCCCAGTCACCCGGAATGTTATTTAATTTACGATAAATAATGGCCCGTTCAACCATCCAAGATTGGAAAACAGCACCGATACCACCCCATAATTGATCCATCGGATCTTGCGGAAGCGGATGACCGTCTTTTTCACAAATCTCTTTAAATTCACGAACAACGTCTTTTAATTGTTCAACCGTCATTTGGTTGTCAAATTTGTATCCGTTTTCTTCACGAACACGATCCAAAACAGCTTCAAATTTTGATGAATGAACACCCATCACAACATCACCGTACATTTAAATAAAACGACGATAGCTGTCATAAGCGAATTTTTCGTTTCCGGAACGTTTTGCTAAACCCAAAACCGTTTTATCATTTAAACCAAGATTTAAAACGGTATCCATCATCCCTGGCATTGAAACACGAGCACCGGAACGAACGGAGAATAACAAAGGATCATTTTCATCACCGAATTTACGACCCATTTTTTCTTCAATATCATGTAAAGCAGACATGACTTGTTCTTTTAAGTCAGCCGGATATGTATGATTGTTTTCATAATAATATGTACAAACTTCGGTCGTAATTGTAAATCCCGGAGGAACAGGAACGCCAACTCGGCTCATTTCAGCCAAGTTTGCCCCTTTTCCGCCTAATAAATTGCGCATGCCGGCATCGCCTTCGGCAGCACCATCACCAAAAGTATAAACCCATTTTGTCATTATTTATTCCTTTTAAGTTAAGTTAATAAAACCATAATTTTACAATCATGGAAAATCAAATTTTTTTCCTGTATTTTCTATCATTTTTAAAATTTAAATGCAAGGTATTTTTCATCTTTTTTGCAAAAAAATGGATTAAAAAAATTGACAAACAATGTGCGTGGAGAATTCTAAATAACTTACCCGAGTTTTCCTTGGATTATAAGTGAAAATAACAACATTTTAACAAGAAAATTGATTGACTTTTTAAGTCTCTTATGATACGAATAAAACCAGAGTGAGGGATCAAATGCAATCTTTTTCTTTTCATTGTCATACGGTATTTTCAGATGGAAACAATACGGTTGAAGAAATGATCTTGGCTGCTAAAAATGCCGGATTTACACATTTGGGAATATCTGATCATTTAATCGTCCCTAAAATTACCGATTTTTCAGAAAAACTTGCCTCTTGTCGACAACATGTTCAACATATTCGATCTGCCTCTGAGAAATTCAACTTCCCTGTATATGTTGGATTTGAAACGGATTATTTTCCTCAAGACGGGTGGGATGAAGCTTTGCTGATATTTAAAGAAACGGTCAAAGCTGATTATTTGCTGACGGGAAATCATTTTGTATCCGGTGAAGATGGAGAATACTATCCTATTTTAAAATTTCCTTGGAAAGAAATATCGGAGAAAGAAGCAAACAAAATAATTTCCAAACATTTTCAAAATATTTCACAAGCGGTTCGTTCCGGATTATTTGATTTTTTAGCTCATCCGGATTTTATTCGCTGGAGCTCTCCTTGCGGGGAAACTGATTTTGTGGCTGAACGGATGGATATTATAGAGGCTTTATCAGAAACACATCTTCCTGTCGAATTGAATACAAAAGGGTTGAGAAAAATAGGCGATTTTTATCCTGCAAATTGGATGTTAAAGGAAATTGCAAAACGTAAGATCCCCATGTTGATTAGTGATGATGCACATGATGTAACAGGTGTCGGAAGCTATTTTGAGTTGGCAGAAAAAAGATTGTCGGAAACGGGTAATGTCGTTCGTATTGATTTGGCGACAAAGATCGATGAAGCTTCTTGTAAAAAGAAACCGTATTATGTTTTTAATTTAAACAATGAGTGTTTCAATCCATAAACAATATCTGGATGTGAATTGTTTTTAGCTCTCTAGAAGATAAATAATTATCTTGATAATAAAAGAGATTCTTCTCTCTTGATTTTTTTATCTAAAATTATGATGAAATTGTAATAATCAATTGATTTAAATAAAAAGTATCTTATTTTTTTGATTAAAAGAAAAAAATATGGTATAATGTATTTTAAACAATAAATGATGGTAAGGAGGCTTCCATGAACAGTTCGAATGTTTTAAAAAAGGCAGAACGAGGAAGTATACGGGTGAGACGATATAAAACACACGATTCTCTTCGATTTTTTTTGAATTGCGATGTTTCAAAAGATATCGTTTGTCTTGGCTTGCTTGGGTTGGCGGACGTACTTCGTAAATTTCCGGCAAACACAGCCCCTGTTTTAATTGTGAGTGGAAAGCGGACAAGTACACCGCTTTTGATGAAAAAAGAAAAATCGATTTCTCTTTAGGAAATATCCCTTATAACTCAAAATATTTCTTGGACGAGCTTGTTTTACATAGCGTTCCGCTCTGCTTATTCGAATATGCGATTTTTGGTCGCCAGTCTGATTAAATATAAAAATTGACCTTCTTTATTTTCATTTTTACCGGGAGACATGATCTTGACCTTGTTGATAATATTCTCCATTCCGGGGAGTTTTGGTTTGATCTCTCCTGTTTCTGATTGTAAAGTGACAATATATCCTTCGAGAGAGACAGTATCTCCTTTTTGAAGGGTTGCCAATCCTTTTTTTATTCGGTTTGTTGCGGGAATAATATAAAGATTTTGGATTTCATCCGTGTTAAATGTATTTTTCTTGACTTTACCGGGGTGAATGTGGGCCTCTAAATAGCGATAGTCCGTTGTTATATCAATCGAATCAAAATATTCTTTTCCGGTTTTTCCGAAAGAAATGGCTAAATCAAAGGGGGCAACCTCATCCAAAATAGGGAGACCGCGAGACCCCCTCGTGTACATTCCCCAAAAATCATGATAGCTAACGTTGAGCACGCGAGCATTGACAGTGTATTTATTTAATAAAGTCAATTTTACTTTAAAGTCGTTTCCGGTAATTGTTGCCTCCGGAATTTCTTTTGGTAGGCGTTGTTTCGTTTCTTGTGAGGAAATATCGATGGATTGCCTTTTAAATGTTCCGTAAAAAGAACGATATACCGGATATTTAAGGGCATAATCCCAAAACAAGTATCCGCCAATAAACAAAACCAATGCCAGAAAAATTCCCCGCTTGATTAAAAAAGAGTGGGAATAGAGTAAATCTAATGAGCGACCAATACAGGAATCTTTAAACATGTGTGTCAGTATGAAATATTTTTTTTAAAATTGCAATAATTTCCTTTCTTTTTATTGAAAAAAAATGCTATAACATAAAAATCTTCAGGATAAAGAAGGATAATTTTTTAATGTTTTGATTTTAAAAGAGAAAAAGGGGAATATTTAGATGGTTGTTTATTTAGAGGAGAAAACGATTCGAGAATTGTCGGGAGGAAATTTTCATAATGATCCTTTTTCCGTGTTGGGTATTCATAAAGAAACAGACTTTGATGGTGTATCTGCAATTGTTGTCAGAACAATTCAGCCTCAAGCCGTTTCTGTTATGGTTATCGATCAAAGGACGGGGGAGGAACTTCCGGCAGATCGAATGGGGGACAGTTGTTTGTTCCAACTAACGAAAAGAGGAGAAAGCTCTTTTTTTCCGTACCGTCTTAAAATTTTTCTTTCGGATGGATCTTTTTATGAATTAGAAGATCCTTATCGATTTTTACCGGTTTTGGGTGAAACGGATTTATATTTATATAATGAGGGAAAGCATTTAAACGCTTACAAAAAATTGGGATCTCACTTAATAACGCATCAAGGAATACGAGGGGCATCATTTGCGGTTTGGGCTCCAAATGCAAAACGTGTAAGTGTTGTCGGTTCTTTTAATGATTGGGACGGTCGTCGTCATATGATGCGAGAACGGGGTAGTTCCGGAGTTTGGGAGATTTTTATTCCGGGGTTGGCACAATGGGATTTGTATAAATATGAAATTATCGGTCCTGCCGGACAATTGCTCCCTTTAAAAATAGATCCGTATGGTTTTGCCTTTGAAATGAGACCAAAGACAGGAACTTTGATTTTCGATAATACGGCATATCAATGGCAAGATGATGCTTGGATGAAAGGAGAAAGAGCCGAAAAAAATGCCTTGACCTCTCCGATTTCCATTTATGAGGTACATCTGGGATCTTGGAGAAGAAATGCTCTGGAAAATAATCGTTGGTTGACATATAGAGAATTGGCTGATGAATTGCCTCCCTATGTTAAAGAGATGGGTTTTACTCATGTTGAATTCTTGCCGCTTGCCGAATATCCTTTTGACGGATCTTGGGGATATCAAGAGACCGGTTTATATGCTCCGACCAGTCGTTATGGAACGCCTGATGATTTTAAATATCTGATTGATATACTCCATCAAAACGGAATAGGAGTTATTATGGATTGGGTTCCGGCTCATTTCCCTAAAGATGCTTTTGGCTTGGCCGAATTTGACGGAACTGCTCTTTATGAACACGCTGATCCGAGACGTGGTGAGCATATGGATTGGGGAACTAAAATTTATAACTATGGCCGTAATGAGGTGTCTAACTTTTTACTAAGCAATGCTTTGTTTTGGGTCAGGGAGTACCATATTGATGCCTTAAGGGTTGATGCGGTTGCCAGTATGCTGTATTTGGATTATTCCCGTAAAGCAGGGGAATGGATTCCCAATCAATATGGCGGACGAGAAAATTTGGAAGCGATCGCTTTTTTAAGGCGTATGAATGAATTGGTATTCGGGGAAAATATCGGAGCGACAACTTTTGCCGAAGAATCAACCGCTTGGCCAATGGTTTCCAAGCCAACCTATATCGGTGGATTGGGGTTTGGATATAAATGGAATATGGGATGGATGCATGATACATTAGAGTATATGCATTATGATCCTGTTTACAGAAAATATCACCATAACGAATTGACGTTTAGTTTCCTTTATACGTTTTCTGAAAATTTCACATTACCTCTTTCCCATGACGAAGTTGTTCATGGGAAAGGATCCATGATCAATAAAATGCCGGGAGATCGTTGGCAAAAGTTTGCTAATTTGAGGCTATACTATACTTATATGTTTATGCATCCCGGTAAAAAATTGTTGTTTATGGGAAATGAAATTGCCGTTAATAAGGAATGGAATTACAATGATAGTTTAGATTGGGGACTTCTCCAATATCAAGAACATATCGGCGTTCAAAAATTGGTTCGAGATTTGAATGCTTTTTATAGAGCCCATTCAGCTCTTTATGGAACAGATAGTGATTCACAAGGGTTTGAATGGATAGAGGGGGGAGATTCCGCCAATTCAACATTTTCGTTTATGCGTAAAGACCCGATAACCGGTGAGATATTGGTTGTTGCTTGTAATTTTACACCGGTTCCTCGTTCCGATTATCCGATTGGGGTTAATGTTGCCGGCTCATATGAGGAAATTTTTAATTCGGATTTAGCTCAATACGGCGGTACGGGACTATATCAAAATAAAGAGATTAAAACGAGTCCGAAAGGATGGAACTATAAAGCATACCATGTGAGGGTAAGTTTACCGCCTTTGGGAATTATCGTTTTGAAATTAAGTGAAAAAAAACAAGAGAGTTGAGATGAAAAAAGAGTATGAAATCTTAGATGGATTGCCTTATCCTCTGGGAGCTCAGTTTGATGGGAAGGGGGTCAATTTCGCATTGTATTCATCGCATGCGACCAGAGTTCAAGTATGTTTATTTTCAAAAAATCAAAAGGGAGAAGTCCGCATTGATTTACCTCAATATACGGATGAAGTATTTCATGGGTATATTAAGGGGATAAAACCGGGACAACTCTATGGATATCGTGTGTATGGCCCCTATGAGCCGGAAAAAGGAATGCGATTTAATCATCATAAACTTTTGATAGACCCATATGCTCGTCAATTGACAGGGGCTATTATGGCGGATAATGCGATGCTTGGATACAATCCTTATTCTCCTATGAAAGATCTCTCTTTTAGTAGAATAAATTCTGCCCCCTATGTTCCCAAATGTATTGTTGTGGATGATCGGGATTTTAATTGGGGTGCGGTTGAAAAACCCAAAACAGCTTGGGATGATGTTGTTGTTTATGAAACTCATTTAAAGGGATTTACGGCACGTAATCCGGATATCGATTTGGAGCTACGGGGAACATTTGCCGGTATGTCTGCAAAATCAGCAGTGGATTATATTAAATCTTTGGGTATTTCCAGCGTTGAACTGCTTCCGGTTGCTTCTTTTATGACTTCCGGATTCTTGCAAGAAAAGGGATTAACAAATTATTGGGGATATGACCCAATCGGTTTTATGGCTCCCCATGCACCATATCTTTCCTCTCAGAAAATCAATGAAATGAAACAAATGGTTCGTATTTTCCATGAAGCCGGTGTGGAAGTAATTCTGGATGTTGTTTATAATCATACGGGAGAAGGAAACGAAATGGGTCAAACCCTTTGCTATCGGGGGATAGATAACACGGTTTATTACCGTATGAATCAAAATCCGAGATATTATGATGATACAACCGGTTGTGGTAATTCGTTTAATTTGGGGCATCCTCGCGCTTTACAACTGGTCATGGATTCACTGAGATATTGGGCGGATTGTGTTCAAATTGATGGATTTAGATTTGATTTAGCGACAACCTTGGCTCGAGATGATAATAATCAATATACCGTTAACAGTGATTTTTTGGCAACCGTACAACAAGATCCGACATTACAACGCCTCAAATTGATCGCTGAACCATGGGATCTTGGATACGGCGGTTATCAGGTTGGTTCTTTCAGACCCGGTTGGGCTGAGTGGAATGATAAATTTAGGGATACCATGCGCCGTTTTTGGAAAGGAGATCAGGGTGTTGCCGGAGATTTTGCTTATCGATTAAGCGGATCTGCAGATGTTTATCGCCATAAAGGACGTCGTCCGTGGGAGAGTGTTAATTTTATCACGGCACATGACGGTTTTAGTTTAGCCGATTTGGTTTCGTATAATCACAAGCATAATTTGGCAAACGGAGAGGACAATCGTGACGGATCCGATTCAAACAATTCTTGGAATAGTGGTGTTGAAGGAAATACGGATGATCCGAATATTCTTAGAAACAGAGAGCTCCGAGCCAGAGCTTTAATGGCGACTCTTCTGTTATCTTTCGGAACCCCGATGATACAAGGTGGAGATGAGATCTTGACGACAAGACAAGGGAATAATAATACCTATGCTCAAGACAATAATTTATCTTGGATTGATTGGCGTCATATCAGCGATCAGGGAAAACGAATGCAGGCTTTAACAAAAAAATTGCTCAAAATTCGAAGAACCTATACCGTTTTGACGGAGCCGGATTTTTTATCACATACAGACCTTATTTGGTATAAGCCGGATGGTCGACCGATGAACAGTGAGGATTGGGCTTATTTTGTTAGAGCATTGTCTTGCATGATATTAAGTGAAAACAATAACTTATTTTTTATATTTAATGCATTTAATGAAGATATAAAATGGTCTTTACCAATAGATCAAAAACAAAAATGGAAATTGATTTTGGATACTTCCGAAACTTATCGAGAGCAAACTGATATAAAGATGATTGAAGCTCCGGCATGGAGCGTTTTGGTGTTTGAACAGGAGTAAAAAATGTCATATAACACGGCACAATTAAAAGAATTAGCTTCAAAATTAGGAATACAACTTTCTTTTATTGATCGAAGCGTTAATAAAGAATATGTCGCAGATAAAAAGTCTTTGCAGACGATTTGTCGTTCATTGGGATATCCGGCCGATACGGATGTTCAGGTTCAAAAATCATTAAAAAAATTTGAAAAAGAGCGGTTTTCGCAATTTGCTCCGTTTGTTCGTGTGATTCAAGAGTGGGAGCAAAATCCGTTTGTGATTGAACTCAATTTAACATCGGAGCAATCCGGATTACCCGTTTCTTGGATTTTAACCCGTGAGGACGGAACAACGCAAAGCGGTACATTAAATCCTCAAGAAATGCCGATTTTAGAAGAATTTAGTGGAGAAAACGGTACAATTCAAAAAAGACGTGTTTCTTTTCCGATTTCAGCGCCGCTCGGCTATCATCATTTAAGTTTTTTGTGTGACGGTAAAGAAGTCGGATCCAATATGCATACTCGTTTAATTGTGACGCCGATGACATGTTATATGCCGGATATTTTGCAAAAAGGACATCGTGTTTTTGGGTTTCCGATACAGTTATATGCTATTAAATCTCGCCATAATTGGGGTATGGGAGATTTTACTGATTTAAAGGAAATGGCGGATATTGCGAGTGGTTTTGGAGCCTCTTTGGTGGGCATTAATCCCATTAACGCTTTGTTTGCGGATACGCCACAAGATGCCAGTCCGTATTTTGCAACCTCTCGGATCTTTTTAAATCCGCTTTATATCGATACGGATAGTGTTCCTGAGGCGAGTGAATTGCCGACATATCAAGCCTATAAGGAAACGCCGGAGTTTATTGAGGCCGTGACAAAGACAAGAGGTTCGGATATTGTTGAATATGAAACATTGGCTTCGATTAAATATAAAGCGATGCGTATTTTATTTGAAGCTTTTAAAACGGCGCATTTTAATAAAGAAGGCGTTCCTGTGACGGCCAGAGGTCAGGCATTTACAACATTTGTGAATGATGCCAATCCGTTTTTAACAAATTTTGCGACATTTCAGGTTTTGAGAGAAGTTTTCTTAAAACAGGGAAAATCTGCTTTGTGGTGGCGTTGGGAGAAAGGATATACGGGGCCGAATGATTCGAAAATTCCGGCCTTCCAAAAAAAGTATGCAGATGAAATACGGTTTATTCAATATCAGCAATTTTTGGCATTTGAACAATATGAATCTGTTAAAGATAAGTATAATTCGACAGATATGCCGATTGGCCTTTATACGGATTTACCGGTTGGTGTTGGTGAAAACAGTGCAGAGGTTTGGTCCAATCAAGAGGTGTTTATGCAGTTGGTGACAACCGGAGCTCCTCCTGATAGTTTTAATAAAAAGGGACAAGATTGGTCATTAGCGCCGTTTAATCCGTATGCACTGAAAAAAATGGGATATGAACCGTTTATCAGAGTTATTCGAAGTGCCATGCGATCAGCGGGTGCCGTTCGGATTGATCATGCCTTTGGGTTGATGCGCTTATATTTGAGAGTAAAGGAAGCCAGTGGTGCTTATCTTTCTTATCCGTTCAAAGATTTGATGGGAATTATTGCTCTGGAAAGTCATCGATTTAGATGTTTGGTGATTGCAGAAGATTTGGGAACGGCACCGGATGGTTTTCATGAAGAAATGCTTAAAGTATCTGCTTTATCGTTTAAAATTTTTCATTTTGAACGGAATTACGATGGGTTTATTATGCCTGATCATTATGAACATCGGTGTTTGATTGCAAGCGGAACACACGATTTACCGACTTATACGGCACTTTGGAAAGGATTGGATTTGGAATTGGGAAAGAAATATAAGACATTGTCCGTAACACAGTACCGAGAACATAAAAAAGGTAGAGAAGTGGAGCGACAACAATTTATAGAAGCCTTTAAACGAGTTGGTTTACCGATGCCGTCTGACGAAGAGTTGTCTCATATATCTCCCAAAACGGTTCCGGATTGGTTTGTTCCGAATACATATGCATTCTTAGGTAAGACGAACAGTATGCTCTTGTTGGTTCGAATGGAGGATATTGTCGAGCAAGATCAACAGGTTAATTTGCCGGGGACTTATTTGGAATACCCTAATTGGCGCTATAAATTACCCGTTATTTTAGAAGGTCTTTCCACTGATCCGAGAATGATTCGTATTTGTGAAATTATTCGAAGAGAGCGACCTGTTATTTACAAAGAAATGTGAAAAAGAGTCTTCAATGGAAAAATATTCAAAGATATTTACTGTTTCTGATTATGAGTGTGATCGTTTTGGTCAGTTAAAAATCAGAAGCCTGTTCAATTATTTCCAAGATATGGCGGATGATCATGCCGATCAAATGGGGCTTGGATACGATTTTTGTTTAAAAAGGGGTGTGGGTTGGATTGGTGCTGCTTACCATGTTGTTTTTCAAAAACTTCCCAAATGGGGAGATCAGATAAAAATTTTTACATGGCCATCTGTTTCAACGCCGGTTTCCGGTATTCGTGAATTTGAAGTAAAAGATCAATTCGGAGATACGTTGATAAAAGCTTCCAGTCAGTGGGTTTTGATTGATTTAAAACAAAAGCGTCCCGTTTTGGTTTCAAAACACATCGGCAGGTATGAGCTGATATCGGAGCGAATGGTAGAAACTGACTTTAAAAAACTTGAGGAACCGATCAAAGCTGATATCTTAATTTCGGAAGTGATCCGAGAAGATGATATTGATATCAATCAACATGTGAACAATGCTGTTTATCCTTCTTGGAGCATGGATGCTTTTTCGCCGGATTTCTTATCTCAAAATTCTTTGATAGAGCTGAGTATTCGGTTTAAGAAATCTGCTCAAAGAGGAGATCAAATTCGGGTTCAAACTCAGTTAGAGGAGGGGTTGATTAAACAAAGTATAACCGATGAGACCGGTGACATTATTTATGCTCTCATTGAATCAAAATGGCAAAAAAAAGAATAAACTTGTTTTTTTGACGTATTTGTGGTACAATCCTGCCACATAAGTTGATGAAAAGGATATACTATGTTGGAAGAAGTCCAAAATACTTTTTTGAAAAAGATTGTCGATCAGGAAATTCCTGTCACTGTTTTTTTGGTTTGTAGTATAAAATTGCAAGGGATTATTACGGCTTTTGATCGTGAGTCTCTTTTATTACGACGGGATGGTCATACACAAATGATTTATAAACATGCGATTTCCACTATTATGCCGGCTGAAGTTATTCAACTGGATCGTTAAGTGAGGAAGATGAACATTTCTGTTATTCCCCAAGTGAGCGGATTAAAATGCACTATTTCTCAAAGCTATTTTCACTTTCTGTGAAGGGGATATGTTATAAAAAATAAAAAAGAGGAAAGAAAAATTGTCAGAAAACGCGCTTGTTCTTTTACCTTACTTAAAAAACACTCCCGATACCCGATCACCGGATGCCAAATTGGATGAGATGACTGCTTTGACGAAAGCCATCCAATTGAACGTTGTCCAATCGTCATGTGTTCCGCTGAGAGAAATTAAAGCCTCCACCTATTTGGGACAGGGCTCCGTTGAGAAATTTGCCTCCGTCATTCGAGAAAATAAAGTGGGGGTTGTGATTTTGGCGTGTCGTTTGGCTCCGTTGCAACAACGTAATTTAGAAAAATTATGGTCGACAAAGGTTATTGATAAAACCGCTTTAATTTTGGAAATATTCGGTCAACGGGCTCGTACAAAAGAAGGGGTTTTACAGGTTGAGTTAGCTCATTTAACGTATCAAAGATCACGACTTGTTAGGTCATGGACACACTTGGAACGACAACGAGGCGGTGCCGGTTTTTTGGGGGGACCCGGTGAAACACAAATTGAATTGGATAGACGGTTGATTGATGAAGATATTGTTAAAATTAAAAAAGAGTTGGAAGAAGTAAAAAAGACACGTGAATTGCATCGGCAGGCAAGACGGCGGGTTCCTTTTCCGATTGTGGCATTGGTTGGGTATACCAATGCGGGAAAATCGACGCTTTTTAATTATTTAACAAATGCCGATATTTTTGCAAAAGACATGTTGTTTGCCACATTGGATCCGACCATGCGCCAGATTCGATTACCGGACGGGCAAACGGTTATTTTATCCGATACGGTCGGATTTATTTCTGACCTGCCGACAGAACTGGTCATGGCCTTTCGAGCCACTTTGGAAGAAGTCTTAGAGGCAGACGTGGTTGTTCATGTCAGAGATTATTTTCATTCGGATACAAAAGCTCAAAAAGAAGATGTCGAGGCAGTTTTAAGTGATTTGGGCTTAAAAGAAATGGTGGATGAGGGAAAAATTATTGAGGCATTGAATAAAATTGACCTGTTTCCGGATGATGAGAGACAAATGATTTGTGAACAGAAATCACGGCGACAAAACGAAATTCCTATTTCAGCCAAAACAGGAGAGGGAATTCAAAGATTGCTGTTGCGAATCAGTGAGATGCTTAATCAAAATCGAACGACTCTTTCTTTAAAAGTTCCGATTGAGGATGGTAAGCTTTTGTCCTTAATTTATCGAAAAGCGGTTGTTTTGGAAAGAAAAGATTATTCTAAGACAATTTCAATGAAAGTGGCTGTACGATCTGAAGATGTTCATTTATTTAAGGGTTTTATGAAGAAATAAGAAAGGGGTATAGAATGAAACAATTTAATCGAAAGATAGAAGATTTTGTCTGTGAGGTTTGTGGAACTGAGGTCGAGGGAGACGGATATACAAATCACTGTCCCGAATGTTTATGCAGTAAACACGTTGACATCAATCCGGGAGACAGAGCCTCATCGTGTGGCGGAATCATGTATCCTGTTTCATTGGAAATTAAGAATGGGGCGGAATATATTTTACATCGATGTGAAGAATGCGGTCATGAGCGGAAAAATAAGGTTTCTCCCAACGATAATCGAAAAGCCATTATTGCTTTATCAGCCGGAGAAAATTCCGCCCAAATGTATATTGACAAGATGATTCGTCAAAAATGGAATCAAGGACGTTAATTACTTTAAAATCTCCCCGAAACCCTTCTGTAAAATGAGGAGGTTTCGGGAGAGATTTTTGAGCTCCCTCCCAACAGGAAAGAGAATCGATTCCTGATTTTTTAGAAATTTTAAAAAATCTAGAATTGTTTAAACATAAGGCCTTCCCGACACAGATCGGCAAAAATCGGTCTTTGTAATCCCATTTCTCGGATAAGGTCTTGAGGTGTTTTTGTTATTTTTAAATTTTTTGTTTCAACGACATTTCCTTTGATTGTTTTGACAACTGCACTCGGAAGATCTGACTTCCCGATACAAGAAGACAGGTAAACAAAACACTCGTCATTGTCCTTTAAATGTTGAACAGCTAATTGTCTGGCATACAAATTGAGAGTTAGATCAGCCTTAGTCGCATCTTTTGTCCACGGAGATCCGCCTCCGACAGGGCAGGCGGTAGAATAAAAGTCACAAGCCAGCTTTCGGCCGGTAATGCCACAATCGGCAATGGAAGAATGCATCGTATAAGAACCTGTTCCGTTAATGATCAGATTTTGTGGTTCTTCTCCAAGTATTTGAATAATAAATGGTTTTAAATCTTCTTCTTGTTTCATGGGGATGGCAACGATAGCTGTTTTAACATCTCCTTTCGGCCCGAGTGTAATTTGTGTTTTAATATCAATTCCCAAATTCTCGGAAGTGCGTGCTTTTTCATAAAGAGCCTTGTTTAATTGACGCGCCAAAACCAGTTCTTGCGGTAAATTGAAAAGCCCTTGACAGGCATATCCGACAAAAACCCCTTGATCTCCCCAGCCGTTTTGTTCAACACCTTGATTGATTTCTCGAGATTGAAGCCCGATAAAATTGATGATGTTAACTTTGTGAATATCAATGGCGTTTTCTTTCCAAATATCAGCATATCGCTCATCGTATCCGATTTGCCAAAGGGCTTGTTTGACGGTTTCTTCAATATAAAGGAAGTCGACTTTGCCACTGACTTCTCCTCCCAAAATAACCGTATTATCTTTAACCATTACCTCTACACCGTATTTTACAAAGGGATCTTGTTGAATAAAGTGATCTAATAGATAACTTGTTATAAAATCGGCAGTTTTATCTGGATGACCTAATGAAACATATTCGGCAGTTTTAATCATTTTCCTCTCCTTATTATCTTGCTGATTGAACGTTTAGAAACCATATAATCGTTGTGGGGATACTATATCTTAAAAATAATCGTTTGACTATTATTTTTTTAAAGGAAGGGGAATATTCATGTTATTGAAGCATACAGTCGGATATGTCTATGCCTCTATTGCCGTTTTTTTTTGGAGCTTTAGCGTTATTATATCAAAGCATTTAGCTTCTTTTATTGAGCCGTTTCAATTGGCAACGCTCAAATGGGGAATTGCTTTTTGTGTTTTACTCCCATTTGCCTATGCGTCTATTCGACGTCACTTTGATTTAATTTGGAAATCTAAAAAATTGGTTTTGGCTATTGCTTTAACCGGAATCGTTTCATTTAATTTAATGATGTACCACGCCGCGCATGAAACAAGTGCGATCAATATGTCGCTGATCGGATCGTTAGGCCCCTTGTTTTTAGTGTTATTTTCACGCCTTTTATTTCATATTAAAATTTCCATAACTCAAGTTATTGGATATATGATGACAATACTGGGAATTGTTATTGTCATTACCAAAAGCGACTTGAGTCTTTTATTGAATCTTTCTTTTTCAAGAGGGGATTTATGGATGTTGGGCGGTGCTGTTTGTTTTGGGTTATATGGGTCTTTACAACATTTAAAATCGGTTCGCTTGCCAATGTTGGATCTTCTGGTTTCTTCAATGTTTGTCGGTTTGTTATTTTTGGTTCCGTCTTCGTTTATTTTTGGAGATTATCAGAATATTCAGTGGAATATGGAGATAATTTTATTTATTGCGTATCTGGGAGTGATTATTTCCGGTCTAACCTTTTTTCTGTGGAACAAAGCTCTATATGAATTAGGGTCGGTGAAAGCCGGATTACTTTACTATATTCAACCGATTTTATCGTTGATATGGGCCTCTGTTTTTCTTCATGAAAGTATTTCGAAAAGCCAAATGTACGGAGCCATTCTTGTTTTATTCGGAATTTTATTTTCACATTTAAAATCAATTCATAAAAATAAATTTTTAAAGCTTTGATATAATATATTTTTAGCAGGTTCTTTCTTTAAATATCTGTTGAATATTTTCTTGAGTGGAGATGTTTTTGATAATTCCTTTTTTCCATCGTCCCGTGTAGAAATAGAAGAGAGCGAAGAGAATTTGCGGAAATGCAACGATGGGGAGTGCCCAACCGACCTCAAACAAATCCGTGGCGATATAAACGAGTGGTAATCGAACAAAAAGGGCGGCGAATACATTATTTAACATGGTAAATGTTGTTTTTCCGCATCCGTTTAAAAAACCATTGAGAGCAAAGACGACGCACAAGAGAATACAATCGGCGCTGTATCCATAAATATAATCAGCTCCCTGTCTGATAATTTCCGGATTATTGGTTGTCCACGACATAACGGTACTTGGGAAATGAGACATTAAAAAGAACATGGGAACCCCGAAACAAAGAGAAGTCAAAAGCCCTGTGAACATGACTTGTCTGGCTCGATCTAAATGTCCGGCGCCGATATTTTGAGCCACCATGACAGAAACGGCCGAAGAGAATGCTAATGACGGAATAATGGTGAGACCGTCTATCTTTTCCGTAATGCCGGCAGCTGCCGAAGCGTAGACGCCCATTTTATTAACGATCACCAAAACAAAAAGAAAAGAAATCATTAAAATACTATCTTGAAAAGAAACGGGAATACCGATTTTTAAAATCATTTTTATTTTATCGGGAATGAGCAAAAAGTTTTTGAACTTAAAGTCAAAGATAAATTTGTTTTTGTTGAGATACCGAATGGCAAAAAAGAGGCTTATCCCTTGAGATAAGGTTGTTGCCAAAGAAGCTCCGCCGGCCCCCCAGTTGAATGCCCCGACAAAAAGAAAATCAAGGACAATATTACATAAACAAGCGATTGTAATAAATTTGAGCGGATTTTTCGAATCTCCCAATCCTCTTAAGACGGCACAAATCCCATTATATCCAAATGTAAAACAAATGCCGAGAGCACCAAAATACAGATAATGTTTTGTTTCTTCAACGGATTCTTTGGGGGTTTGCAACCAGTCAACCAAAGTAGGAGTTAAGAGCAGAAATAACACGGTCATGATAACACCGACGATTGAAAATAAACCGAACATGGTGCCGATTGTTTCTTGAACGTCTTTTGTTTTGTTGGCTCCGAAGTACTGACCGATTAAAATGGTTCCGCCGGTTGTTAATCCGGCAATCAAACACATGACGGCAAAAATCACTTGGGCACCGATTCCGACACCGGATAAAACGGAAGCATCTCCGAAATAAGAGACAATTAACATGTCGGTTGTGCCGTAAAGGGCTTGTAAAAAACTGGCCCCCAAAAAAGGAAGGGCAAACTTCACCAAAGGAAGCCAAATGGGCCCGTATGTTAATTTTTGCGTATTATTCATGGTCGGGGTATTTTGGCATTTTTTATCCCAAAAGTCAAGATTTGCGGGGATAATTGTCTTTGGATGATAATTATCGTGATGATAGAACTTGCTTTTTAAGGCGTTTTTATATATGATTTTTTTGAAAGGAAAATAATGATTGATCTAAAAGACATCACGCTTCAGGTAGAGGCCAAAGTTTTATTGGAGAAAGCTTTTTTGCATATATCAGATGGGCAAAAGGTCGGATTGGTTGGCCATAATGGATGTGGTAAATCAACGCTGTTAAAATTGCTTCAAGAAGATGTCGAATCAGAAAGAGAGAGGCTGTATTTTCCCAAAGAAGATCGTATTAGTTTTGTGGAGCAAGAGATATCTGATCCGAGTATGTCGGTATTGGATTATGTTCTCTCAAAGGACACGGAATTGATTCGATTAAGGCAACAGCTTTTAACAGTACCTGATATGGAAAAACCGGACATTCATGAGCGATTGAGGTTGTTGGGTTCAGAAGGAGCGGAGGGGCGAATTGCTCGTATTTTGAGCGGTCTTGGATTTAAAAATGACGATTTAAGACGCCCTGTTTCTGATTTTTCCGGAGGATGGCGAATGCGTTTATCTTTAGCAGGAGCCCTATTTAAGCCTTCGGATGTTTTATTATTGGACGAGCCGACGAACCATTTGGATTTGGAAGCGAGTTTATGGTTGGAGGATCATCTTAAAAAATATAACGGCATTCTTTTGATTGTCAGTCATGATAGAAATATTTTAAATCAGGTTTGCCATTATATTGTCTCTTTTGAGCAAAAAAAACTTGTTTTTTATAATGGGAATTATGATACTTTTTTAAAGACAAAAGCACTTAAACAGCAGGTTTTAACAAGGCAGGCTCAAAAGTTGGCACAAAAGAGGGCGCATTTACAATCTTTTATCGATCGATTTAGATATAAGGCCAGTAAGGCGAAACAAGCACAAAGTCGAATTAAAATGCTTGAAAAAATGGAAGAAAGTCCTGAAATTTATTTAGAAACGCCGGATCATTTTCAATTTCCGGATCCCGGACGATTATTACCGCCGTTAATTAAGGTTGAAAACGGATCGGTCGGTTATGGAGGTGAGCCCGTATTAAGGCGTCTTAATTTGAGTATTGGTGAAAATGATCGGATCGCTTTGTTGGGGGCCAACGGGAACGGTAAGTCAACATTGGCAAAATTGTTGTGCGGAAAATTGTCTTTGCAAGAGGGAGAAATCGTCAGGTCGCAACAACTACGCATAGGCTATTTTGCTCAACATCAAAGTGAAGAATTACCATTGGAAGAAACACCCGTTGCGTATTTGAAAGGGTTAATGCGTGATCAAAATGAGACCCAAATACGTTCTTTTTTGGCCGGTTTTGGTTTAGAAGGCACAAAAGCGACAACGCTTATTAAAAATTTATCCGGAGGAGAAAAAGCACGCCTTTTATTTGCAGTTATCAGCATTGATAAGCCGGCACTTCTTATTTTGGATGAACCGACCAATCATTTGGATATTCAAGGAAGAGAAGCCTTATTGGATGCATTGAACGGTTATCGGGGCTCTGTTGTTTTGATCACACATGATTTACATATGATCGAGTCAATGGCGGATGAATTATGGTTAATCAATCAACATCGATGTCAACCTTTTTTGGGAGATATGGAAGATTATAAAAAATTTTTGTTAGGACCCGATCCATCATCTTCGACCCTGAAAGATAAGAAAAAGAATGAACAAAAACAAGCTGTTTTAAAACAGTCCGATAAACGAAAGATAAAAGCCAAACTGTTATCTTTAGAACAAGAGATAGAGAAGAAACAGAGAGAGAAAAAAGAAATAGAAGACGGCTTTCAATCATTACGTAGCGGAGAAGAGATTGTTTCAATGACAAAACGTTTAAAAATTTTAATGGAAGAAATTGAAAAGCTTGAGGAAAGCTGGCTGACAGTATCGGAAGAGATGGAGTAATTTTAAAGATCAATAAAAAAAGGAGAAATAATCAATGAATCTATTCTCATTTTTAAAAAAAGAGCCTAAACCTTTTAATGAGGGATTTCTCGCAGTTGGTGACGGGCATAGTATTCATTTTGCGGAATTCGGGAGTAGGGAGGGTGTTCCTGTTTTGAATTTTCATGGAGGTCCCGGAGGGCGTTTTAGTACTAAGCATACTCAATCTTTTGATCTCAAAAAAATACGGTTAATTTTGTTTGATCAAAGAGGATGCGGTTTATCGACTTATCAGGATCCGTTTTTAAAAAATACACCACAAAAAGCAGTTGAAGACGGAAAACGACTTCTGGATTTTCTAAAAATAAAAACAAAGGTTTTTGTGGGAGGGGGTTCGTATGGATCGACTCTCGGTATTTTATTTGCCGAGACATATCCGGATAAAGTTTATGGGTTAATCCTTAATTCTATTTTTTTGGCTCGATCCCAAGATCTCAAATGGACACAGGAAGCAAGCGGTCTTTTTTATCCGGATTTGATGGAGAAAAAATTAGAAAAAATCAAGGGAAAAGATCTTTTGAAAGGATATCATAAACTTCTTTTTTCAGAAAAGTACAAAGATCTTCAAACAGCTTTGACATATTATACGGGATATGAATATTTGTTGGGAAGTCTGGATCCGGTGTTTCAAACAACTCCCTTGACGGATCAAAAGATACAAAACGCTCAAATAGCCTTGATGTATGAAGAAAATAATTTCTTTTTCAAAGAAGACGAATTGATAAAACATATTCAAAAGATCAAAAATATTCCGACATTAATTCTTCAAAACAGATTGGATTTTGTTTGCCCACCCGATCAAGCGTATGCTCTCTATAAAGGGCTTTCAAATGCCAAATTGATTTTTGTACCGGCGATAGGACATTCGGGGCCTTCAATCAGACAAAGACTTAAAAAGGAAGTTCCCGTGTTTATTGAGCGTGTTTTAAAAGGAGAGTGGAGGGTTGATCAATAGGATAAACTTTTGTCGGTGACCGGAATGAAACATGATTTTATACTTGATTTTGATATTAAAAAGTGGTTTAGTGAAAGAAAAAGTAGATGATTGTGGAGGATAAATGAAAAAGTTAGATTACCGTTTAAGTGTGCAAGAGTTCAAAAAATGGTTAACGGTTCAAAATTTAAAAAAATGGTTTTCATTCAAAAGTATTCAAGAAAATGTTAATAAAGAGCAGTTTCAAAAATATTTTGTTGAAACATTAAAGACGAATTATGCGGAATTTGAAGGCCGTGTCGGCAGGGAAGTGTATTGGCGCTTTATTTTGTTTGTCAGTATTATTTTTGTTTTATTATCCTTATTTGATTTATTGTTAAAAACGCCCTTTTTGATTGTTTTGTTTGTATTTTTAATGCTCTCCCCCTTGATTGGATTATCGGTGAGACGCTTGCATGATATCGGTCAATCCGGTTGGCTTTTGATTATTGGTTTTGTGCCGATTATCGGGTGGATGATTTTAATTGCGTTGTTATCAATGCCTACCGTATCGCCGGAGAAAAAAACGGAAGCAGTCGGATAAAGTTTTTTGGGGGGGATACCGAGGCGGTATC
Organism: uncultured Alphaproteobacteria bacterium; assembly: GCA_949286245.1. Lineage (GTDB taxonomy): Bacteria > Pseudomonadota > Alphaproteobacteria > CAAHEQ01 > UBA3637 > CALXPF01. The sequence continues at coordinate 570 of CASECF010000016.1, read as the reverse complement.
GCATAAGATTTTATAAGCTCAATTATGAATAGAGTATGATTTTTCATTAAAATCAGGAATGAACGTGTATGAGAGATCAATAAAATTATTCTGATGTAATCCTGCCTTATGAGAAGAAATCCGTCACTCCCAAGTCTAATGAATCTACACAATTTCCGAAAATTATACGTGGAGCAGACCTAATAGCATGCTAGAACATATAAATTGTGATGATCTCTCATATACAAATTATAATTAAGCCATTTTATAAAAAAACATAAGACGTGATAAAAAGGCTTGCATTTTTTTTAAAAAGGGGATACACTACACCAAAGATGAAGGGCGGAGTATAGCGCAGTCTGGTAGCGCACTCGTCTGGGGGGCGAGTGGTCGTGGGTTCAAATCCCGCTACTCCGACCAATAAAATCAAGAGAAAGGACATCCTTTCTCTTTTTTTGTATCTAGAAAACCACGCGTTAGACGCGTGGTTCAGAAAAGCTTATAGCGGTGAGGATGACAAAACGCTCCAAATAGGTTAGAGTTTTGCAGTCTGCCAGGACGCAAAACAACCTATTTGGAGGACAGTAATGA
>CASECF010000015.1 GCA_949286245.1 uncultured Alphaproteobacteria bacterium | reverse complement strand
GAGCGGAAGATTGCTTAATTGAACATCAGCACCTTCATTGTTAATCATTTGGGTTGCAATATCTACGGCATATAAACTGAGTTCTGCAATTGTCTCATTGGCTTTGTGTTTGTTCATGCCGTATCGATAGCCGGCGATTCCGCCTAAAGATAAAATTCCCATAATGACCAAGACACCGAGCATTTCTGTCATGGTTCTACCCGATTCGGCTGAACCGCTGTTTTGTTGATCTTTCATTTTGGCCTTTAAAAACAAATCTTTGAACATCTTATCCCTCCAAAACTGTTTCAAAAAAACGATCCTTTTTTTGAAACAGATTTTTTATTAAAAAAAGCTTGATTTTCCGTTATCCTTTGGTGTATAAAAAAAAGGATCCTTTTCTTGCGACAGTCAACATGGTAGGAGTTGTTTAATTTTAAAACATTCTCCATAGAAATATCCTCAACTATTTTTCTAAGAAACAACTTTTCCTTATCTTCCGGAATATCAAATAAACCAAATCATAAAAAATAATTTCTTTGATATAGATCCATCATAATGATCATACATTCTAAATGATCATTTCTTCTTATTTGCGTTCATATTTTTAAAAAAATCTTTTTTGTAAATTCTCTTTTAGAAAAAATCAAAGAGCCGAAAATGACCGAAACATCTCATCTTTTCACACTTCAAAAAGGAAAATTTTTTACTAAGAATAGCATTGTAAATAGGAGCTCATAAAAGATGATGGTTTTTATGAGGAGTTTTTTTATTTAAGCATTATCGACAGATAACGGGATAGGGTTCGGCAAGTTGTATGACTTGAGTATATTGTCCGATTACATAATTAGAGCCTTGGCCGCGCCTTGTGCCGGTTCTACATCCATTACCAGTACAAAAAGGTATAATTCCCGTTTCCCAACATGTCAAAAGTTTTCCATCGCCATCCGGAGCATATGAAGATGTGGAAACGGTATTCCCATATTCGGTGTTTTCATCACAAAAATCATAAATGGGCGCTAAACTCATCTCGTGAGCCTTGCAGAAGTTTTCTCCACCCCACCAAGTAAGAAGGTTTTCTGAAATAACATATGTATAGGATTGATCGTTAACACTGGAATAGTCGTTGGGTGAAGATATAACGTGAGCAGGCGTAGCCGGATCACATGTACCATCGCTCAAAAGGGTGGACCTTGTTCCATATAGGTTGCAGAAATAATCTCCCGTTTCTGATCCATTATTGCAATCAGCGTTTGTCAGACAGCCCATACACTGTCCCGTTTCCTTATTACATCTCGGTTTATCCCCTGAACAGTCTGCATCTGTCTGACATCCTTGAGAGACGCAAGAAGATGTATATTGCCACCACGAGTTAATTGGATCGCCTGTAAAGTTGATTTGGCATTTTTCTCCTTCCGCACAACACTGAGTCCCACAGACGACACGGGGGGAGGGACAATACATGCAATACAATTGATTGCTAATCCACAAATCGACATCATTTGAAGATGTTAATGCAGCGTTTGGGCATTTACGGCAGGTATCCGGCACATCGGAGTTTATAGCATCCGAGATCGGATTGCCTTCGGTTGGACAGGGGGCACACGTTCCATTCCGATCAATCACAAACGTCCCTACCGGACAACTATCTTCAACACATTCTCCTGTGTTGATATCTTGATATTCATTCTCTCCGGGGCATGGTTCATCCTCTTCTTCCACGCCATATCCGCACAGACGGTTGACTTCTTCATTGCTCCCTGCGGAAGTCGGGCAACACATATATGAATCAATCTCTTCGGAGTAAAATGAATTCATCCCGCATTTGGCACAAACAGAATCTATATTTTCGGCATAATCAACAACCAAACTGTCGCATGAATAACAATTCCCCTCATATCCCATAACCTTATTTCCGGGGCATGCGTCTACACATTTAGCCGTTAATCCGCCTTCATAATAAACTTGTCCCTCCGGACATTCCCCATCCGGAAGCGGTTCTTCCGGATTGTCTGGTTCTTCCGGTGTTGTCCCTCCATCACCCGTTTCGGAAGAAATTTCACAATTGTCTCCGACACAAGGTTTTAATGAAACATGAAATTCCAGAGCAACGGCATTTTCATCCGTACACAAATCACCGATGTTGGTTCCGTTTTCGATTTGATCTTGTGTCAAGGGGGTTCCGTTAAGCGAAATCGCCGTCACTAAGGGCCAACCGGTTGAAAAAATTTTAGAGCAGACACTTGGACGAATCGATCCTATTTCAATGATAAAAAATCTTGATTTATCCGAATCTTGAATTGTCATGGGGTATCCGGATCGGGTTTGTGTCGGTAAGTCTTGAAGAGAGGAAACTTTGGATCCTCGCTTTTTGAGTTGCATACTCGTATCAACGGCATACATATTAATTTCTGTTTTAAGGGTATTGGCCCGATATGAATCTAAGGCATAGTTATAACCACCGATGCCAATGATACTGATCAAACCGATCAAGCCGATGACACCAATCATTTCAACCATCGTTCGCCCTGATTCGGGATGAGGAGTATGAGAATGATTTTTATAAAACGAATGGAACAATCTGTTGAATATATGCATGACTTCCCCTTCTTCTTTTAAATGCTTTTCTTTTTTATACAACAATCATGCGTTTAAAAGCAAGGATTTTTATATGAAATTGAGATGATTTTTATTTTAAGTTCGTTTTTAAATTGTTATAACAATTTCTTTTTTAAATTAATGAAACAATCTAAAAGGTAAACAAGAAAGGAGAGAAGAAATCCTTCTCTCCTTTTCCAAATTTTCAAAGAAAATTTTTTATTTAATCTGCATAAATAATGATATCTTCTACGATAAGTTCATCCTCGTTTGGCATATAATAAATTTCAACCCACTCATCTTCTTCGGCGATCGGTTCAAAGTAGCTGTCGTCTTGTGTTTCATTTTCGGTGGAAGCTTGCGTACTTTCTGTCATCTTCTTTTGACGATAACGTGTGTCCGGTGTTATTTTGAATGTTTTGACTTCTCCGTCTCCCTGTTTGATTTCAATCATCCCGTTTTGAGTGGACGTGACGGTCCCGCTTGTTGACATGGTTTCGGCTGAAGCTGAGCTTACAATGGTAATGCCAAGAGCCATTACCCCACACAATAATAAATGTTTCATATATTTCTCCTTTCTGAACATACATGCTGGATATAAAATCGGTTTTAGTGCGAATCAAGGGATTTTCAACTAAAGACTATATTGAAATGCGTGTATTTTTATTTTATATCAACCAATGGTTGCAATAATGCAATTTTATTTATGGAGGTTTATTATGCAAGTAGGAACAAGATATCCCACATTAGCGTTTCACACGGGCGGAGCCGGTTTATCAGAAGATGGTATTCCCCCACAACCGTTTGAAACTTTCTGTTATGATTCGGCTTTACTGCAAGCTAAAATTCAAGATTTTAATGTTGTCCCGTACACATCTGTTTTACCACCGGAATTATTTGGAAATATTGTTCCGGTCGAACAAGTTCAGGATCAATTTAAACATGGTGCTGTTTTAGAAGTCATTATGGCGGGTCATGGAGCTCGTCAACAAGATCATAAAGCGATTGCAACCGGTGTTGGAATTGTTTGGGGAAAAGATAAATCCGGTAAATTCATTGGCGGTTGGGCTGCTGAATATGTAGAGTTCTTTGATACATTTATAGATGATGATATTGCCAAGGCTCATGCAGAAATGTGGTTGACTAAATCATTAAACCATGAGTTGGATATTCGTGGCGTTAATCAGCATAGTGACTTTCAATTTTATCACAATTATGTGAATATTACACAGGCTTTTGGATATTCTTTAACATGCCTTGGATTTCTAAATTTTGAAACAGCTCCTGTGGCTGTTCCTAAAAAATAGAGAGGCTTAAGAAAGGGGAATCTTCTAGATTCCCTTTTGTTTCTTTTACGGAGAAAGGATATCATATGGCAGAGCAAAAAAAACAAATGTCAACGAGCGGTAAATTGGGCGTATTCGGATTGGCCGCTATTGTTGTCAGTTCAATGATCGGAGGCGGAATTTTTTCTCTGCCTCAGAATATGTCGCAAAGCGCCGCCGCCGGAGCAGTTATTATTGCTTGGTTGGTGACAGGATTTGGAATGTATTTTATTGCAAACACGTTTCGAATCTTATCGAATGCAAAACCGGATTTGACATCGGGAATTTATATGTACGCTCGCTCCGGTTTTGGTCCCTATATGGGTTTTAATATCGGATGGAGTTATTGGTTATGTCAGATTTTTGGAAATGTCGGATACGCCGTTATTACCATGGATGCTTTTAATTATTTTTTCCCTGGGGTTTTTACGGGTGGAAATAATTTATATTCCATCATCGGTGGATCTTTTTTGATCTGGTTCTTTAACTTTTTGGTGCTAAGAGGCGTCAAGCAAGCCGCTTTTATTAACCTAGTCGTAACGATCGCAAAAATCGTTCCGTTGGTTTTATTCATCATCATTGTTGCCGCTGTTTTTAATGCAGATCAGTTTAATTTTGACTTTTGGGGAAAACTCAGCGAACATAAATTGGGTGGATTAGAAACACAGGTGAAAAACACAATGTTAGTGACATTGTGGGCTTTTATTGGTATTGAGGGTGCCGTTGTGTTATCCGGACGAGCTCAAAGCCAGTCGGATGTCGGACGAGCCACATTGATTGGATTTTTAGGATGTTTGGCTATTTATGTCTTATTGTCTATTTTGCCGTTTGGGTATATGACAAGAGCAGAACTTGCCGCTATCCCCAATCCGTCAACCGCTGGTGTTTTAGAACATATTGTCGGACCTTGGGGAGCTTGGTTGATGAATGTCGGTGTGATTATTGCTATTTTAGCCAGTTGGCTTTCTTGGACAATGATCGTTGCGGAAATGCCTTTCGCTATGGCTCAAAATCAATCATTTCCAAAAGTGTTTACACGAGAGAATAGTGCCGGATCTCCAAATGTCTCTCTTTGGACGACTAGTATTTTAATGCAAATAGCAATGATCTTTGTATATTTTGCTAATAACGCATGGAATACAATGTTGTCCATTACGGGTGTGATGGTTTTGCCGGCGTATTTTATGTCGTGCTTGTATCTTTGGAAAATTTGTGAGGATCATGAGTTCCCGATCCGTATCGGAATTAGTCGGTTTAGTGCTTTGATGACGGCTGTTTTAGGAGCTGTTTATGCAGTTTGGTTAATCTATGCAGCAGGCCTCAGTTATCTTTTAATGGCGGTTGTTTTTATTGCTATTGGCATTCCGTTTTATGTTTGGGCTCGTAAGGAATATGTTCCAAAGGAACCCATCTTTTCTGATCCGGAAAAAGCTTTGGCAATCTTTATTATTGTGACAGCTCTTGTTGCACTCTATGCTTTTTCACATGGGTTGATTTCAGTATAAAGTAAAAAAAACACATAAAAAACCTTCCTGTTTCAAGGAAGGTTTTTTTCTGACTAAATCAGAATATTTTTATGTGAACGACTGGTGTGAATGTATCGATTCGATTTGAGAAATAGAGTGAAGTGGTCAAAAGGTTTGGGAGGATTTTTTTGAAACTTATTTGATGGGAATAGGATCTTTATTTGAGTGTATCAGGAAAACAAAAAAACAGTTGACAAAATATTGAGATGTGATACACTGAAAGAAGAGTTTACAGATATAACAAGTAGGTATTCAAAAATAAGGTGGTAAAAATGAATTCAAATGAAGCAAATGTAAATCCGTTTTCTAAAGAATTGCTTGAACTTGTGTTGGGTGGATGCCCTGAAAACAGCGAGGTTGCAACTCAAAAGGTTGGTGAATTGATTGAACAGGGTGCGGATATCAACTATCCGGATAAGGGGAAAAGAACTCCGTTGATGTGGGTATTACGTCGCGGTGAGTATGTGAAGGAATATGTTCCGGCGTTATTGGAACGAGGAGCTGATGTTAAAGCCGTAGATTGCTTTGGTAAGACGGCTTTAGATTATGCTCTTTGTTATGATGCTGAGGTTGTGCAGGCGATTATAGATCATGGAGCTGATGTTAATCGAAAAGATAAGTGGGGGGAGACCCCTTTAATGGAAGCTGTATCTAATGGATATAGTGATTCTGTGGAGGTTCTTTTGAAAGCCGGAGCCGATGTCTCTCTTAAAAATAATGAAGGGAAAACAGCCCTTATGATGGCTTCCGAACGAGGAGATGTTAAAGCTGTTAACTTGTTGCTCGGGAAGACAAAGAACAATCCGGCATTACAAAAAAAGATGGCACAGGTCAGATCGGGGAGGAATTAAACCGATTGAGACGAGGTTCGAGCAAGGGACTGTCTCACAGATGGACAATTTTGTTGGAGTGGATGTCAGTCAAAACGCTAAACAGTCACACAGACAGTCGATTTTGAGAGCGTTTTATTCTTTGAAGTACTTGTTGAATAACAGTTGTGATTAACGGGTTGTTTGGTGTGAATAGATAAATTGTGGTGTATTTGTATGGTTCGTTTGGGGGCAGAGCACAAGAGGATTTAAAATAGAAATGGCTTGTTTATACCAGAAAATAGGAATGAGTTTTTTGAGACAGGCTTGTCGAAAATAGTTTTTAGGATTGAGACTATCAAAACAATAAAAACAGTTGACAAAATATTAAGATGTGATATACCGGGGAATATTTAATAAAATTTATATAAAAAAAAACAAGGAGATAAAAATGGGTTTATTTGGATTTTTGTTTGGTAAAAAAGAAACAGAAACAACACCGGATCCGCGGATGGTGAAACAGTATTCTAGGGATTTAGCTAACTATTCGTCATATGGTTTTCCAAAAAGTGAAGAGGAGGCTTCTCAAACAATTAGAGAATTAGTGGGCCGAGGGGCAAATATTAACTATCAAAATGAAGATGGACGTACACCTTTAATGTCTGCATCAATACATGTGGAAGAAAAAGTACCGGCTCTGTTGGAATGTAGAGCCGATGTTAATATCAAAGATAGACGTGGTGAAACAGCATTAATGCTGGCGGCTTGGTATGGGAAGAGATCTGCTGTGAAGCGTTTACTCTCTGCCGGAGCAGATGTTTGTGCTCAAGATGAAGATGGTAAAAATGCCTTAAGATATGCTGTTTGGAGTAGAAATTGTGAAGTTGTTGATTTGTTGTTAAAAGCAAATGTACCTGTTAATGTTCAGGATAAAGATGGTCGAACAGCGTTGATGGAGAGTGCCCAATGGGGAGAGATAGAGATAACGGAACTCTTGTTGAAGGCGAAAGCAGACATTAATCTTCAAGATAATGAGGGTCAGACAGCGTTAATGATTGCCGTTCGGGAATCGAAAGCAGATGTTGTCAAGTTATTGTTGGATCGTGGTGCGAAAGTAGGTCTTCAAGATAAGAAGGGAGAAACGGCATTGATGCTCGCTTTGGAACAGAGATCGGAAGCAGAGATTGCCAAATTATTGTTGGAGAATGGAGCGAAAGTGGATCTTCAGGATAAGAAGGGGAAAACGGCATTGATGATTGCGGCTTGGTATGGGAATAGAGCTACTGTAAAGCTTTTGGTATCTGCTAAAGCAGATGTTTCTGCTCAAGATAAAGATGGTAGAAATGCCCTAAGATATGCCGTTTGGAGTGGAAATTGTGGGGTTATTGAGCAGTTATTAAAAGCAAATGTACCTGTTAATGCTCAAGATAACGAAGGTCAAACAACGTTAATGAGAGCCGTTCAGAAATCAAAAGCGGAAGTTGTCAAATTAGTGTTGGAGAATGGAGCGAAAGTAGATCTTCAAGATAAGAATGGGAAAACAGCCTTAATGTTGGCGGCAGAGCGGGGCTCGGAAGACATCACAAAACTCTTGCTTGAGTATGGAGCCAGTACAAAGATTAAAGATAATAAGGGGAACGACGCAATATTATATTCGCTTCCCGAAGATCAAAGAAAGCTTGTTCAGATATTGTTGACATTGTTAGAAGCAGACAATAAAAAAGGGAAGAGACAGGTCAAAAAAGGATTATCTGAGAGTTTAAAAGAAGCTCAAAAATTTTCCTCTGTTAAAAAGGGTGTTTCTAAAAAGTCTCAAAAAGGGAATAAAGGACCGGTCAAAGTGACACGGCACAAAAAACCGTCTCCTGCCAAAATTGTTGAAACAAAACAGAATACCAAACAATAAGGGAAGTAGAGACATTTTTTAGAGTGACTTTTTAGTGTCTATTTCAAGAGGTAGCCGATAAAGAACGGCTACCTCTTTTTTATGATTAAAGGGGAGGATGGTTGATGTGAATAGATAAATTTGAGTGTGTTAATACGATCGGTTTTGAAGTAAAAGGTAGAGGATTCAAAATATTTAAAATGGATTGTTGGTATCAAAAAAGAGTAATGAATTTTTTTGAAACTTATTTGATGGGAATAGGATCTTTATTTGAGTTTATCAGGAAAACAAAAAACAGTTGACAAAATATTAAGATGTGATATACTGTGAAAAGTTTAATAAGTTTTATATAAAAAAAATAAGGAGATAGAAATGGGTTTATTTGGTTTTTTGTTTGGTAAAAAAGAGGAGAAAGAAACGGATCCGCAAGTATTGAAACAGTATTCTAGGGATTTAGCTAGCTATTCGTCATATAGTTTTCCAAAAAGTGAAGAGGAGGCTTCTCAAACAATTAGAGAATTAGTAGGCCGAGGGGCTGATATTAATTATCAAGATGAAGATGGTTGGACCCCCTTAATGAACGCATTTCAGACAGTGTATGCAGGAGAAAAAGTTCCGACCCTGTTGGCATGTGGGGCCGATGTTAATATCAAGAACAGATGCGGTCACACAGCCTTAATTTATGCTATTGGATTTGATACAAAGCTTGTGCAGGCAATATTGGATCGTGGGGCGGAGGTTAATCAAAAGGATAGTACTGGTGAGACTCCACTCATGTATGCTGCCAGATGTGGAAAGATGGATACTGTGGGGCTTTTACTCTCTGCGGGAGCAGATGTTTCTGCTCAAGATAAATATGGTCGCAATGCTTTAATGCATGCCGTTGAGGGTGGATATTGGGGTCCTGTAGAGCTGTTATTAAAAGCAAAGTCTCCCGTTAATGTTCAGGATAACAAAGGGTTAACACCATTGATGGGTGCGGCTGAACGAGGAAAGATAAAGATGATGGAACTCTTGTTGGAAGCGAAAGCAGAGGTTGATTTGAAAGATCAGAATGGTCAAACGGCATTGATGAAAGTTGTTCAAGATGGCTCAAGTAAGGAGCTTTTTTCTACACCTCAATTAGAACCGATCCGTCTTTTATTAAAAGCAAAAGCAGACATTAATCTTCAAGATAATGACGGTCAAACAGCTTTGATGATAGCCGTTCGGGAATCGAAAGCAGATGTTGTCAAATTATTGTTGGAGAATGGTGCGAAAGTAGATCTTCAAGATAAGAATGGGAAAATAGCCTTAATGATGGCGGCAGAGCGGGGTTCGGAAGCAATTACAAGACTCTTGCTTGAGTATGGTGCCAATACAAAGATTAAGGATAATAAAGGGAATGATGCGATATTATATTCTCTTCCCAAAAATCGAAGAAAGGTTGTTGAGGCATTGTTAGAAGCAGACAATAAAAAAGGGAAGAATAAAGTTCAAAAAGGGTTATCGGAGAGTTTAAAAGAAGCTCAAAAATCTTCTTCTGTTCAAAAGGGTGTTTCTAAAAAGACTCAAAAAGGGAATAAAGGACCGGTCAAGGTGGCACGGCACAAAAAACCGTCTCCTGCCAAGATTGTTGAAACAAAACAGAATATCAAACAATAAGGGGAGTAGAGACATTTTTTAAAGTGAGCTTTTACTTTATGTGAGAGGTAGCCGATAAAGAACGGTTGCCTCTTTTTTTTATGATAGAAGTGGGGTTGGGTGTGAATAGGAGAACGGAGGGTGTTCATGTGGTTTTGAAGCGGAGAACAAGAGGAATCAAAATATTTAAAAGGGGGGTATGAGAAAAAAGCAGATTTTTTGTGCGTATGAGCGTTGTTATTTTGCTGAGATATTCTCATGAGAGGGGATGATCTTTTTAGTTCACTTAATGTTTTAAAGGAGAGAGTCTTATCAGAGTTATTTCAGATGGGGCCAAAAAACGCATTTGCGGACCCCATTGTCCCGATCCACGAGAAACATAAAGCTTCATTCCGTTAACGGTATAAAGACCGTTTAAATATCCGTTAAAAAGCCAAGCTAAATAATGAAATGGAAAAATCTGTCCGCCATGCGTGTGTCCCGAAACTTGCAAATCAATTTGATGAGGAGTTAATTGATCAATAAACGAGGGGGTGTGTGATAAAAGAATTTTATATGCGGTTGACGGAGCATTTGTTAATGCTTGTCGGATATCCGCTTTTTTTTGAATTCGGCGAACTTGTTTATGATCCGGAATACCGGCAATAAAAACATTTTTTTGAGTGAGATGTCCTTCGTTGAATAAATAAATAACATTCATTTTTTTGAAATTTTTAAGAACTTGATCATGCCCGACATAAAATTCATGATTCCCCGAGGTGGCAAAAACACCGCTTTTTGCTTTGAGACGTGACATGCTTTGTACTAAATTTTGAATGTGTTTTTCTTGATCGTCAATGATATCTCCTGCCAGCAAAATAATGTCGGGATGAAGATTATTGACTCGATCAATAATCCCGTCCAGTTTTGTCTGAGAGAGGGATCTCGATAAATGTAAATCTGTTAACAAAACAATTTGAACAGGTTCTTGAATTTTATCAGAGTAAAGAGTTATTTCTTTTAGATCGGGAACTTTTGTTCCTTCGTAAAGACTGTATGTCGTAAGGGTCAATGTGATAATCAATGTGATTAAGTTTGCTTGTCGGAGAAAATGACTTGAAACGGGTTTTAAAGTCGGATTGATTCTCTTTTGAATAAAACGAATACAAAACCAGATGATGTCTCGTGTGATTAAAAAGATAAATAATAAAAAGAAAAAAACAAATAAAAAATATCCGATATAAGAAAGAGCAATAAACGGAACACCGCTTAACACCCCTCTGTCCCTGATAAAGGCCGGCATAAACCAACAGGCTAAAATAAAAACGGTTATCAGAACCTTATATCCGAAACGGAGCGGTTGACGATGTAAAAGGCGAAATGAGGTATATCCCGTTCCGATCAAGCCGGATATCATGATCATGAAAAAAAACATTTTCTTTTATACCTCCGATTTTTTATGTGTCAGGGTTTTAATTTCGCTCCTTTTTTTGAGCCCCGTTCCCGATCCAATTCCCGTTTCTGCTCTCATTTCTATTCTCATTTGTCCTGTTGATACCTGTCTGTTTCTTTTCTCATTTTTAAAATCGGTTTTGTTTTTTATTTTTGAATCGCTTGTATGGGGCTACCTACTTTTATTCGGTGGGTTCCGCTTCATTAAGCAAATCGTAGGCTTTTTTGACCTCTTTCATATCTTGCCACATCAACCACTTGGGAGAACCGACTTCTTTAGATGGATTTCGCAGTAAATAGGAGGGATGAAAAATAGGCATCATTTTAGAACCATACGGTCCATCGAACCATTGCCCCCTCAATTTGGAAATACCTAAAGGGGTATTCATAAAGGAGGTGAGGGCAACTTTTCCGCATAAAAGAATAATTTTAGGTTTTAAAATGCGAATTTGGGCGTCTAAATAAGATCGACAGGCTTCTTTTTCACTCGGAGACGGGTCTCTGTTTTCAGGTGGACGGCACTTAATCGTATTACAGATATAAATATCTTTCTCTCGAGAGAGACCGACCGATTCTAAAATTTTATCCAATAATTGTCCGGCTCTGCCGACAAAAGGTTTTCCTTGCATATCTTCATTATAGCCGGGGGCTTCTCCGATCAACATCAGTTTGTTGTTCGGGACTCCATCCGAAAAAACAACCGTGTGACGAGATTGACATAGGGGGCATTTTGTACATGTCGAAACTTCTTTTTGAACAAGATCTAATTCTGCGAACATTTTATCTTCCTCTTTTGTGTCCGCTCTTTGAAGAATAATGATTTTGAAGAAGCGGATCAGGTAAAAAAACAGATGAATTGAGGGGAAAAACTCTCCCTTATATGTTTTGTTTTATGAATTTTTTTCATTATAAAAAAAATTATCGGAATTTCAATCTTTTTTTAAATAAATGGTTCAACACTCAAGAAACAATAATAAAAAAATCTTTTTTTTCGGTTGAAGCGTGGTATAATAAATCGGTTTTTAAAAGGTATAAAAAGAAAGGGGAAAGAATGCGCTTTTTTATAAAGTTATTTAGTCTTTTATGGATGTGTTTTTATATTTTTCCGGCCTCGTCTCAAGAGCCGTTTGTATTGATGGTTTACGGAGACAGTTTGGCAGCCGGATATCGGTTGCCGAAAGAGGATTCTTTTTATAATCGTTTAGAAGAGGCTTTAAAGCAAGAATTTCCAAATATTAAAGTGCTTAATGCCAGCAAAAGCGGAGAGACAACGGCAGGGGGCGTTCGGCGTCAAAGTCAGGCTCTCAAAAAAAAGCCGTCAGCCGTTTTGCTTGAGTTGGGAATCAATGATGCGTTGAGACATAGACCGATCGAAGAAACTCAAAAAAATCTGGAAACAATGATCGAAACGTTTCAACAAAATCATATTCCCGTTTTGTTAATCGGTATGCAGGCACCTCCAACCGCTCCGATCTCATATCGAAACGCATTTCAACAAATGTATCGGGATTTGGCACAAAAATATGATTTGATACTGTATCCCTTTTTTATGGATGGATTGTTTGAATTAACACCGATTACTCTCAATATGCAATCGGAGTATTTCTTGTCAGATCATGTCCATCCATCCGCCAAGGGGGTTCGAGTGATGGTTGAAAAAATGATGCCGACCGTTCGGGATTTTTTACAAACAAAAAGAGATTAACAAAAAGAGCCAAAAATAAAAAACCCATCATCCGCCCGTTTATCGGGCAGATGACAGAGGACCTTTTGGTTTTTGAAAAACTATCAAAAAGATCCATTGATAGTTTCCAACGCTTCTTGGATATCACTTAAAGAAGAGGTGCTTTCAAGACGTTTTAATGCTTCATCCGTAGCGGTTTGAATCGCTGTGAGGGCAGTTGTTTCGGCTTCTTTTAAACTGTTTAAGGATGAGGATAATTCTTCTGCAATCAGCTGTGTGTTCATAGACGCTATTTCGCCGGTATTGTTGGCAACTTGTAAAAATAACGCTAATCGAACGTTTTTAGGTCGTGTTTCATCGGCTGTCCTGACTTGTAAAGAGGCATCGAAATGATAATATCTCCCCTGATATCCACCCGTTCGAATGCCTCCCACAAAATCTGTTTCCGTTTCAAAGGCTCCTTCCGGATCTCCGCAAATGGTTCCTCCGAATTTTCCGGTAATGTTTTGCATAGCGTCATTTTCAATGCTTGCCAGATCGGTTATTTCTTCAATGGAAGAAATAAACCGTGTGATTTTGGGAAGTCGAACACGGTCATTTAATTCATCATAAACAAAAGAAGCGCATTGACCAAATTCTTCTAGGGCTTCTTCATATTCTTCTTCTGTAATGGCTTGAATGGCGTTATTTTGAATCCGTTTTCCAAGCTCTGTCCAAAAATCGGGATAAATCGATGAACAGTGACTGATCCATTCACCCGTCCAAAGCGGATAGGCTCCCGTGGGGGCATTTCCGTCTAGTGAAAAATAGATGTCAAACATTTCTCGTGTCGGCTTTTTTTTGATTTCTTCAAGGGCTTGTTTATATTCATTGACGGTTTCTTCTAAAGAATAAATCGCATTTTTTAAAATGTTGATGTTGTCGTTAACATCTTTGGCCCTTGCTTTTGTTCCCCCCGTGAGTGTAATGGTGTTTATTTGCATGTCTTGTCCTTTCGTCGTGTGATGATTTTTATCAATAAAAAATGAGTGAGCCCGAATAGATGAGAAAATAAAAAACCGACCTGTTCGGGACGGCTTAAAAGATTCGGATTTAATCAATTTAGAAAGAAAAAGAAACTAGACTAAATCGATTATAGAGATATTATATCAAACTTTTCTCTAAAATGCGACAAGGCAAAGTTGACCAAAAAATGACAAATGATGACAATCGAAGTCAAAAATAATTTTTTAATTTATCGGCGATGGAAATTAACGCCTTTTGTGATGATGCCGATCATTAAACCAAAGGTGACATAGCTGATCAAACATTCAAAGGCGATGACCATTTTTGACAGATATGTTTGGGGAACAATATCTCCGTAGCCAACCGTCGTAACGGTTGCAATTGTAAAATAAATCGTATTGAAAATTTCATAGATCCCTAATCCAAAATTAAATTCATAACCGCCGTCTATTCGATGATCAATATTTTGAAGCAATAAATTGATGACAGAAAAAGTGATGATTAAGTGTAAAAAGAAACTTAAAAAGTCAATGACGTCTTGTCGACTGTTGACCTCATTCCTTTGTAAAAGACGTTTCGTTTGAAGCAAAAAGGAACGAATACGACGAAGCATCAGAAAAACAATAAAAGCGCCCAAGGGATAAATTCCATAAGTACTCCCAATGAATAAACAGGTTAATCCGGCCCAAAAAGAAGTGAAATAAACAGTCCTTTTCTCTAAAGAAAGAAAACCGGAGTGAGGAATATATTTTGAGATAAAATAAAAACCGATTTTGACGCTTAAGACTGTTAAAAAAGCGTTTAAAAGTGGAATAATACCGTAGAAAATTATAAAATGATCCGATTTTGCATAAGATTGAATAATTGGTTCAAAAAAAGATAAAATAAAAATTCCCAATAAAAAAAACGGACTAAAAGTTTTTTCAAAAACAGTTAAGCTTTTTTGAAATGTCATAAAAAATTCCCCCCTTAGTTATTTTTCTTTTATGGAATGCTTTTTTCAAGAGCCTCCATAAACGCCTTTTTTATCTCTTTTTCTTGGCTAATGTTTTTTTCCTTCATAATCATTTTCCCATTGCAACAAACATCCGTAATGCAAGAAGAATCCGCCGCATAGACTAAATTTGCTATTAAATCATATTGAGGCATTAAAAGGGGATTTGTCAAGTCAACCAAAATAAAATCGGCCAAAGCTCCTTCTCGAATTTCTCCGGCATCCAGTCCGAAGGCGGTTGCTCCGGAACGCGTAGCCATTCGGAAAATGTCGGAAACTCTTCCGGCTTTGATATTGTTCGCTTGATTTTTAGCAGACAGTGCCGCTATTTTCATTTCTCCGAGCATGCTGAGGCTGTTGTTGGAGGCGGCGCCATCCGTTCCCAAGGTGACGGGTATGCCTTTTTTCAGATAATCATCAAGAGGCATTTGACCGGAATTTAATTTTAAATTCGATATCGGACAATGAGCGATAACTGTTTGAGTGTCCGCAATGATTTCACGCTCTTTCTCGGATAAATGAACCGCATGAGCCAAAATGGTTTTTGGTCCTAAAGCATGCCATTTATTCAGTTGCTCCACGATCGATACACCATATCTTTGTGAACAGTCTTCTGTTTCTTGTTTCGTTTCGGCGGCATGGACATGTAAAAACGTTTTTTGTTCTTTCATTAAGTTAATTGCGAATAAAAACAACTCCTCCGAAACAGTGTAGAGACCATGACAGGCGACTGTTTTGATAATTCTGTCGGTTGGTACGGGTGTTTCAAAAAAGGAGCGCATTTGCTTTTTTTTCTCTTGCGTTTGTCGGGGGTCAAACAGATCCATTCCGACAACCGATATGGCGGCTCGCACACCCATTTCATCAACCGCTCTGATTGTTTCCGGCATATAAAAATACATGTCTGAGAAAAAAACGGTTCCGCTTTTGATCATTTCTAAAATGGCTAACCGAGTAGCGTGATAAATGAGTTCGGGAGTCATTTTGGCTTCTCTCGGCCAAATATCTTGAGTGAGCCAGTCATTGAGCTCTTTGTCTTCTCCTAATCCTCTTAACGCAACCATAGCCGCATGCGTATGAGTGTTGTAAAACGCCGGCAGGAGTGCTTTTTGAGAGGCATCAATAACATCGTCTGCTTGTTTTGAAATGGTGGAACAAATTTGCTGAATACGATTTTGATAGACGTATAAATCTTGTTTTTTTCCATTGATACGGGCGTTTTTAATGAGAAGAGACATGGTACTCCTTAAAAAGTTTTCGGTTCCTTGACAAATAAAAGACATTTTTTTATACTGACGGGATATTTTAATTTAAGACCGGATGAGTTCTATGTCAAATTTATTTTTATGTTTCGGATATATTTTATGGATCGGCTTTTTACCGCTTCTTTATACATTTTTGCGGAGTTTATCGGAAGCCTCTTTAAAAGATCCTCTCTTTTTTAAATTATTTTTAAAAGATGTTGTCCGGACATTTCCTGTTTGTTTTTTGGTGGCTCTTCCGTTGTTTGTTTTCCCGATGTGGGTGAAGGCTTATATGCTTTTTATCCATTTTTGTTTTGTCCCACTCATGTTTATTGAAATCAGTCATATTTACCTGTTTAAAACACGAATCGGATTAAATACGTTTTTTACGTTATTTGTTTCTAATATGAAAGAAACAAAGGAGTTTATGAGTCAAAATGTTCCGATGATTCTGTTTGTTTTAGCTCCTCTTTTTTTGGGCCTACCACTTGTTTTTCTCTTATCTTTACAACCGCTCGAATTATCCTTGGTACAACAAATAATCGGTGGAATCTTTTGTGGTGTATGCGCTATTCCTTTCGTGCGTAATTTATTTAAAAGGGGATTTAAATTTAAGGATGGCTATATTTTAAATCCGTATAGCAATGTTTTTTATCATTTGTATGCGTATCATAAAACGTATTCCGAATTGAAGAATTGGGTTAATCAAAAAAAAGCACCTCCTTTTCAAGGCATTGTTTCAAAGGTCGATCCGAAGGAACCGGAAACATATGTGATTGTTATCGGGGAATCCGCCAATCGATCACATCTTTCATTATACGGATACCCGCGGGACACAAATGAGTTCTTAGAAAAAACGGGAGAAAAAATTTATGCCTTTAAAAACGTGATCTCTCCATTTGCTCAAACCCTGCCGGTTTTGGAGCGGGTATTGACATTTATGGATTCCGAACATCCCGAATACTTATATCAAAAGGGCTCTATTGTGGAGTTTTTTAATCAGGCAGGATTTAAAACATATTGGTTCTCAAATCAATATGCTTTGTCCGATACGCTTATCACCGCTATTTCAAAACAAGCTTCTTGGGAAAAATCATTTAATTTTAGTGGAATGAAACGATTTGAAAAAACAGGGTTTGACGGCGATATGCTGCCGGATTTCAAAAAAGTTTTATCGGATCAAACCGTTCTTAAAAAAGTTATTTTTGTCCATTTGATCGGATCTCATTCTGCATATGCCAATCGCTATCCGGCCTCTTTTAAATATTTTAAAGAACCCTTTCCTAGAAAAAATCTTTCAAAAGAAGGTCATGCTCTGTTAAATGCCTATGATGACAGTATTAGGTATACGGATTATGTGCTGGCTCAAATGATAACAATGTTAAAATCTGTTTTGGGTAAAAGCTTTTTATTGTATTTAAGTGATCATGGCGAAGATATTTTCGATACGGATACCAAGAAAATTTTGGGACATTCTCAGTTGGCTAATAAACCCATGACGGAAATTCCGTTTTTATTATGGTGTTCTCAGGAGTATATAAAAGCTCTTCAAGGAGGGGAAGCTCGTATTGAATCTACCTTGGAAAAGCCATATAACAGTCAAGACGTGATTCATACCATTCTCATTTTGGCCCAGTTGTCTCATTCGGATGTTTTACCGCAAAAAAGTCTTGTTTGAGTAGAAAGTATCAAGAGATATTTTAAAATAAGGCTCCATTATGATTTATGTATGAGAGCTTATCACAATTTATATGCTTGTGAGCTATTAAACCTGCGTTGTGTATAATTTGCGGAAAGTGTGTATTCATTAAGGCTTAGAGGTGTGGATTTCTTCTCATAAGGCAGGATTAAACCGGCATAATTCTATTGATCTCTCATATACGTTTATTCCTGATTTTAATGAAAAATCATACCCTATTCATAATTGAGCTTAAAATAAAAAATCCACTTATTTTATTTTTTCTTTGATGAGAGCAGCTATTTTTTTATGTAGATGAAAATAAAAGATGAGTTGGATCATTTTTTTTAAGTGTTTGAGTGAAAAAAATTTGTACTTGCCACGCAGTATTTTTTGAACTTTTTGAACAGAAAAAGAATTGAGCCCTAATAACCACTCTTCTTGAGTAAACGAAAACCGTTTTTGTGATAACTCAATCCATTCTCCTACGTAGGATTGAGGTGTGATCCAGATGGGAAGTCGTTCAATAAGACATAAGATAAAACGCATCAGATCCTCAGTCGGATAACCGTATCCGACCTCTTCAAAATCAATTAGAGCAACCAGTTTTTCTTTTTGAAATAATAAATTATTATTATGAAAATCTCCGTGAATAATGGTTGTTCGATTGGGGTTCCTTTGAAGGGGTTCATTTTGTAATTGAAGGAGATACTTTTTTATAAGAGAAACTAATCTTTGAAATATTATTTTTTGAAATCCGTTATGAGTCTTTATTTGATTCTCTTGTTCTTGAAGAGAAACAAAAGCGTCTTTCCATATTTTCTCCAAATCATAAGGAGGGAGAAGTGCTTGACAGTTTGAAAAATTCGTTTTTTGAAAAAGAGCATAAAGATGGAGTATTTGCCGAAAATGACGGCGAGTGATTTCATAAGAGGAAAGGGCTTCTCCTTGAATGTAATCTAAGATAATGCCATAATAATTTTGATAAACAAAATAAGGTTCCCCATTTAGCTTTTGTAAATGGGCGTATTTTAAATCAGGATTTTTTTCTAATCGATTCATAATTTGATAAATACGTTCAAAACCAAGTTTCGAATGTTTTTTTAGTAATTTAACAAGAATTGTTCGGCGAGATGTTTTAATCTTAAAGTTATAAGAGGAAGATCCTTTGGAAAATCGATAGACATCTTGAATGGGTTCTTTGAGAAGATCTTCTAAAAAGATGAGAAATTTGGGAATGATAATGTCTGATTTGTTCTGTTGATGTTTCATATTTTCTCCGATCGAAACAGATTATCATATATTTTTATGTAAAAATCAATCATCGGAAAGTATGGAAAGGCTTTCTTTTTATTTTTTTACTGTATTTAAAAGATTTTTTCTTCTTTTCTTCTTTTATTCGATTTTATGAAAAAAATTGATTTTTGAACAGAAACAAGATATACGATATAAATGATGCAAATATTCTTTACTCCGTTTACTTTTTTTAAAAATTTTATTCAGTCCCTTCGAACAAATAATCGGTTGGAGCGGAATATTCCGCTGATGTACTTATATCAATTGTTTTGGAAAATGCAGTTTTCTCTCCCGATTGAGGTGATTTATTTTGCCTCTATCACCGGCAGTTATATGCGTGCCATGAGTTTATATGCAATCGGCTATATGACGGGGGCTTGTTTAGGTGTTCCGGTCGGATTTTTATCAGATAAATTCGGTCGAAGAATGATTACGATGTTTTGCACATTGGCTCGGTTGATTGCCGCTTTTTTATATGCTTTTGCCGGCTCTTATGAGATTTTGGTCGTCGGGGCATTGTTTATGGGAATTTATCGCTCTATGGGAACAACCAATAATGACTCTTTGGTGTATGAAAGTTTAATAGACCTTCATCGTAAAGAGGAATATCACCGGATTATTTCTAGATGTAAATCTTTATCCGCTTTAGGGCTTGCTTTAGGGGCATTGTTCGGAAGTATTTTTATTTTTATTTCTTTAAAAACCGCTATGGTCGCAACCCTCTTTCCGATTGCGATTGCTTTTGTGACTACGCTTTTTTTGAAAGATCCCCTCAAACAAAAAAACACGGCCAGCAACCCATTTAAGCATATCAAAAAAGCAATGGTTTATATATTTTATAATAAACGCCTTTTATGGTTTTCTCTGGCAGAAGCCTCTTATTTCGGATTAAATGAGGCCTCTTTCACGTTTAGCGCTAATTTTTATAAAACGTTTGTTCCCGAATGGTCTTTGAGTATTTGGCGTTTTTTGGGTCATTTAATGAATAGCTTGACCAGTTATTTTTCGGCTCGAATCGGGAAATGGATCGGAATCGAGCGCACGATTTTGGCGGGAGCTTTATTGGATAATCTTTTAAACATAATCGGTATTTCTCTTTCCAATATCGGAACCTTATTTCTAAAGACGGGTGCTTCCGGTTGTTTCGGTGTTTATAGTCCAGCCTCTGGTGTTTTTTTACAAAATGAGGCTTCTTTAGGTGAAAGAGGAACTATTTTATCTCTGTCCTCTTTGTTGAACGGAGGTATGTATTCAATGTGTTCGTTGTTTATCGGATGGCTCGGAGATCAATTTTCTCCGTTTTGGGCGATGTTAATCGGATATAGCCTTGCGTTTACTTCTAATGGCTTCTATTTAATCTCATTTCGCCAAAAGAAAATAGGAGAGGTTGCTCAAAAAGAAATGGCTTGTCCGGTTGAAGGGTTCAGAAAACCGGCTTAAAAAATTGTTTTTAGAGCCCTATCGAATTATTTATCAAACTTCAAAGAATTACGCTGCTTTTTTGAGTGTAGACGGCTCTTCTTTTTGAATATTGTTTTTAAAACTTGGAATCGGATTCTTTTTTAATTGCTGATTCAGAATACCACGAAGTGTTTGCGGAAACGTTTTGATCGGTTTAAAGACGGGGAAGCCATCTCCCCCGTTTGCTAAAAATGAGGCGGTGACAATTGTGTATGTTCTGTTTTTTTGAAGAGGTTTCCCATGAATTAAAATGTTAAAGGGGAGACGTGCTTCTTCGTCAAATGAATATGACAGGCCGGCAGATTGTAAAAACGAGTTGGTTCGATCCGTTGGTGAGTATGATTGTAGTGCGTATGACAGGTAGTCGATCAATTGTTGTCCCGTCATTTGAATGAGAACGGCTTTTGAATCAAACGGAAAAACATCTATCAGGTCAGAAAGTGTCATATCGCCTTTAGAAAGACCGGCCCGAATTCCTCCCGCGTTTAATAATGCAATATCGGCACCGACGGCTCCTTGAAGGAGAGCATTTGATAAAACCTCACCGATATGACAAGATTCGGAACAGAAACTTTTTTGAGGAGTCATTAAGAGATCCTCTTTTAATGTTGTAATTTTTTCTTGTCCCTGTCGTTCAACCAGTTGATATGCATAATTGACCCGTCTTTCGATTGCCGGATCCGGTTTTATGGATGAGTGAACGAAGAGGGCATTCCCATTCCATGCAATAGGGGTATTCTCTTCATCAAATTCAACATCTAAGCGACCGATATAACGACCAAAGACACCGGCAGTGACAATTAAAACGGGTTTTTGTTCAGGATTGATAACAACTGTCGGATATGTCCCTGTCGCTTCTTTATTATCAGGATCGCTCGATAAAATAGTATGAGAATGCCCGCCAACAATCATGTGAATTCCCGGAACGGTTTGTGCCAATTTTTGATCCTCTTCATATCCGATATGTGATAATACAATGATAATATGAACACCTTGTCTTTTTAATTTTTGAATTTCACGAGCGACTGCTGTTTGAACATCCTCAATTTCAATTTCATCGGCATGTTCACAGGCTGTTTTGGTTTCTTCAGTTAAAACGCCGATGATTCCTATTTTTTTTCCGTTTCGTGTGATGATTTTGGAGGAGGCAATTTGTTTGTCCAAAGCAGAATCCTTTAAAAAACGAACATTTGAAGCCACGACAGGGGTATCTACTTTATCAAAAAAAGACCGAAACTCTCCCGTTCCGTCATCTAATTCATGATTGCCGATGGTGAGAGCGTCGTAATGAAATGTTTTTAAAATGGGAGCTAAGTCTTGACTTTTTCGAAGCGTATAAAAAATTGTTCCGGAAAATCGATCTCCGGCATCCAATAAGATCAGATCCTTGTGTTTGTCCCGTTCTTGATCAATCAGTGTTTTGATCCGACTGAATCCGCCGGCACAATCAGGCGATTGATCCGTACATACTTGATTGTTTTGATTACTTGGTAAAAAATGGGCATGCAAATCATTTGTGTGCATGAGATGAAGCGTGTATGCAAAAGTGGAATGATTGTAAAATACACAAACACAAAGAAACAAAATACTCAAGAAAAAACGCACGAATTCCTCCATGGTTGATCACTCTTTTTGTTTTAAAAAAAATGTGATTATTTATCAAGAAAAATTTACATGGAATCTATTTTTTTATTGTCAATTTTATAAAAAAAAGGTACTTTATATGGACATATTATTATATTTTTCCATCTCTTGTAAAGACTTTGTCAGGATTTATTGATCGTAGGAATAACGGATGAAACAGAGCTTTTTTATTAAATATCTTTTGAGCTTCTCTTTTGTTGTAATGGGGTGTTGTTTGAGTGGAGAAGGGTATGCCGATGTGGACAAAAAATCTCAAGCACCCATCATTCGCTCCGAAATAAAATCCGATCAATCAGGTGATTTTTGTAGGACATGGCATCAAATACAGATGCAAAAAAATAGAGGGATATCCCCTTCTTGCAATCAACAATTACCCATAAAAACCAATTTCTCTCAACAGGGTTTTTCTGAAAAAAAAGCCGATTTTTATATGTCTCAACCGGTGAATACTTCTCTTTCTTCAGAATTTATTGCTCTCAATCAGGAGGAGGAAAATTCTTATTTAACTATCTATGATCGACCGTATTCGCTGGATGAACAACAAATTGATCGTGATTTATTACTTAAAAATACGGGTCTTTTGGTGGGGGCCGGTGTTGGAACAATGGCAATTTTATATATGATGCCCTCCAGTTTTACAAATTGGGAAGATGACGGGCAAAGCCCGTTTTCAAAATGGTGGGACAATGTTTCACATGCCCCTGTTTGGGATAAAGATGATCTTTTCTTGAACTACATTGCTCATCCCTATGTCGGAGCTATTTATTATATGGGTGCCAGATCCGCCGGAGCAAACGCTTTTTCTTCTTTTATGTATTCTTTTGCATTATCGACATTCTTTTGGGAATACGGAATTGAGTCGTTTGCGGAACGTCCCTCCATTCAAGATTTAATTGTGACGCCTGTCGGCGGTGCCGTGTTGGGTGAGTGGTTTTATGTCACAAAAAGAAATATTTTGGAAAATGACGGTGAATTATGGGATTCTGAAGCTCTCGGAACAACGGCACTTTTTTTGATGGATCCGATGACAGAAGTGACTCAAATGATTTGGCCTGAGGAAAAACCAATCAATTCTTCTCTGGCTTTCCATTCTCAACCGATGTTGACACAAAACGGTCAATTAGGATACGGAATTAATATGAGTTTTAATTTTTAATTGCGTATCTACTCTTTATCTTCTATTCCGATGTTCCATATGTTTTCATCCCCTCATAAAATGAAATCGGATACATGTGATAGTGGTAGCTATTCCAAATATTATTGTGCGGGATAAATAACAGGGCACTAAAAAGAACTTCCTTTGTTTGTGTGTCAACGCGCTGAAGTTGGTTATAGTATTTTTGGTTTTTACCTTCTATGCTGGCACTATAGATAAAAAGATCATTCGTGTCCGGCATATAAACGGCACTGGAGGCCCATGGAGCGTAGTGATCCAATGGATAGTAATCAACCATTTGAATCGTTTTTTTATTTTCATCTATTTTATAAATTAAGACGGCACTTTTATTTTGTGTCTGAACGGTTTTATCATATATCGGCCCGTTGTTGGAATAGATGCTGTATAATCCGTTCCCGAGGGAGCGAGCATCATGATTGTTGATCGGCCACATAAATTCTTTTGCCTGAATATATCCTTTTTGAACGGGATCCGGAAGAGGATTCCCTTGAGAATCAACGGCGGTAAGTAATTTGTCTGTCAGTGATGCTCCTTTTCCGTCTCTTTGAGAACGATCCCATTGAAGGTGTGGAGCGGCAATCCATTTTAATTGGCCGGAAGGATAGTCGATTTTAATAAATCCGATGTATTTGAGTGAGATAAGAAGAGATTGATCTTGGGGAAGATACCGAACGGAATTGGTGTGAGCCCAATCGAACACATCCGGTTCGATTTTAAAGGAAACTCTACGAAATGGATTTAAAATATGCCCCATATCAAAGATTTTCCTTTGTCCCGTTTGATCCAGATCCAATATAATATCATAAGCAGTTCTTTTTTGACCGTCTGTATCCTGATAAACGGTGTCTTGTAATGTGCCGATAATTAAGTGATGGTTTTTAGAAACCCGAGAGACACCATGGTCATAACTTTTAAATTTCTTTTGTTCTGATGAAGAATTAAAAGGGATAAATCGAATAAATTTACCGATTTTATCATAAACGGAAATTCCGTTGGTCGGTATTTCTTTGATCAAGTAATCATCAAACCAATAAGTAAATCGACCGGTTTGAAACGCAAAACGAATATATCCGAATTCATCATAAACATTATTTTCTCGAGCATTTCCGAAATAATAATGATTTTGTGTGTCTTTTTTATTTATTATCGTATAGAATATATTTGTTTTCAGAGGTTGTGTTTGGATGGTGTGCGTTTTTGTTTCTTGTGTCCCGTCTTTATATAAAGCGGTGATTTCAACAATGTTTTTATGATTCGGATAGAGACCTAAAATGGGAATTTGATGTTCTGTTTCGTACCTTGAAAATGTATGTGTGATATCGGGAGCCGGTGATATTCCTTTAATTCGAATGCTGATTTTTGCTTCTTGTTCTGTCGGAAAACGAATAAGAGCTACCAAAGGATTTCTTTTATAGGGATTAACTAAAATAAAGGGGTTTTGAAAAGAATATTCCAGTTTTTGATACTCCTCCTCAATCATTTTCTCTCTAATATCTCCCAAGGAAAATGCCTCCCCTGTTTTTTTAAATAACTCGGTTCCGTATTGATCCCACTTAACGATTAGTGTTTGTCCGTCATAAAACAAAACATCTGCATTGCTTTTATGGTTCTCACTGTAAAGACGATCATTTTTGATCGAATACGAGCGTTGCCAATTAGGATGGTTTAAAAATAACTTTATTTCTTCGGCTTGTAGAGTTAATGGGATAAAAATCAATAATAAACAATATAGTACTTTTTTCATGTTAAGCCTTTTTTAATGTTAAGAAAATAGAACTCCTTGTAAACATTTTAAACCTGCTTAATGTCAAGAGGTCCCGATAATTTTTGGAGAGCCTCTATTGTGTGTGGGAGAAGAGTATATTTTTGTGTAAGAGCGATTTCCACATCATATCCATCTGTTTTTGCAATAATGAAAACAGCGCTTTTCCCTCGTTGATCTTTCTCCAGTATTTGTTTTATTTCTTGAAGGGGAAGGGGGGAATCGAGAGTGATCAATAAGCTGGAGACTGTTTTGGACATGACTTCGGAAAGATATTCAACACTTTGCACGGATAAACGAATATTATCATCATCCGGTTTTTTATCACCTGTCAATGTTAATAAAAGAGGTTGACCTGATTTTAATTTTTCTCGAGATAATGCCAGGAGATCTGAAAAACACATAAATTCATAAGTGCCGGATTTATCCGATGCGGTTATAAAGGCAAACTTATTTCCTTTTTGGCTGATTCGCTCTCGTACGGATGAGACGATTCCTGCCACTTGAACCCGAATACTTCCGGTTGCTCGAATCATGTCCGGCAGATCGGCTGAGGAAACCACTCGAAGTCTTTCAAAAACAGATTCATAGGAATCCAACGGATGGGCGGATAAGTAAAACCCTAACGCCTCCATTTCCTTTTCTAATTTTTCCAGATGCCCCCAGTCCGGAATTTCTTTGAGCTTGAGTGCTGTAAACGAACTGTCTTGACCAAATAAACTGATTTGAGAACTCTTACGACTTTCGGTTGCTTGAGAGGCATAAGCTAGACACGTTTCAATATTTTCAAAAATCTTAGCTCTGTTTTTTTCTATGGATTCAAAGGCGCCGGCTTTAGCTAAATTTTCAATGTATCGCTTGTTTAAAGCACTGACATCCACTCGCGTGAAAAAATCTTGAAGAGATCGAAACGGACCGTTTTTGTCTCGTTCGGCAACAATGGCAGTCATGCCGGCTTCCCCAACATTTTTGATTGCCGATAAAGCGTAGCGTAAAGAACCGTTTTCAACCGTAAAATTAACTCCCGATCTGTTGATGTCAGGCGGTAGAATTTTAAAACCCATCTTTTCAACGTCAGCTTTAAAAAAGGCCAGTTTATCCGTATTTGTTTTATCAAGGGTCATCGTTGCCGCCATAAATTCCAACGGATAATGGGCTTTTAAATAAGCCGTTTGATAGGCAATATAAGCGTAAGCGGCTGCGTGCGATTTATTAAAGCCATATTCGGCAAACTTGGCCATTTTGTCAAAAACAAGCTCGGCCGTCTCTTTTTTGACGTTATTCTTAATCGCCCCCTCAATAAAAATAGATCGTTGCTTGTCCATTTCGGATTTAATCTTTTTCCCCATGGCTCGTCTCAACAGATCGGCTCCGCCTAACGTATATCCCGCCATGACTTGTGAAATTTGCATCACCTGTTCTTGGTAAATCATAATTCCATAGGTTTCTTTTAAAATCCCTTCAAGCATCGGATGCATATAGTCGGATTCTTCTTCTCCTTTTTTACGGGCAATATAACTGGGAATACTATCCATCGGCCCCGGTCTGTATAATGAGACCAAAGCCACAATGTCTTCAATCTTGTCCGGTTGTAAATCATGAAGGATTTTTCGCATTCCCGTACTTTCCAATTGGAAAACACCGGTTGTGTTCCCTGTTTTTAATAACGCATATGTCTCAGGGTCATCCAAAGGTAAATCGTTAATATCCGGTAGGTCTTTGATACGCTTTCGAACTAATTCTATGGTTTTTTCAATGGTTGTGAGTGTTTTAAGACCTAAAAAGTCAAATTTAATTAAACTTGCATCTTCCACAAAATGTTTGTCGTATTGTGTGATTGGCATATCGGAAGACGGATCTTTGTAGATCGGAACAATTTGTTCAAGCGGTTTATTTCCGATAACAACACCGGCTGCATGCATGGAAATGTTTCGATATAATCCCTCCAGTTTAAGAGCAATCTCTAAAAGACGCTTAATGGATTCATCGGCGTTTGCTTCTTTTTGAAATTCCGGCTCTTTATCAAGGGCTTCTTGAAGTGAAATTCCCAATTCATTCGGAACCAATTTACTCAGCCGATCAACAACCGGATATGGAATTTGTAAAACACGTCCGACATCTCGGATGACGGCCTTGGCTTGAAGCTGCCCAATGGCCAGAATCTGAGCCACATGGTCCGCTCCGTAGCGTCGTTGAACATATTCTATGGTTTTGTAGCGGTTCTCCTGACAAAAATCTACGTCAAAATCAGGCATGGAAACACGTTCCGGATTGAGAAAACGTTCAAAAAGCAAATTGAAACGAAGCGGATCAATATTTGTAATCGTTAAACACCACGCAACAACGGACCCCGCTCCCGAACCCCGTCCCGGTCCCACCGGAACACCGTGCGCTTTAGACCATTGAATAAAATCGGCCACAATGAGAAAATAGCCGGGGAACCCCATCTGCTTAATAATTCCCAATTCATATTCCAAACGGTCATGATAGCGTTTTCTCTCTTCTTCTGATCTCCCTTTCATTCTCATTTCGAAACCGGCTTCTGCCATTTCTTTTAAAACGTCGTCTTCCGTTTTTCCTTTGCAGTCATAATTCGGAAAAGCCGGTTTTTTCTTTCCGGCTAAAAAGAATGAACGTTTGGCTATTTGGACCGTGTTTTGAACAGCTTCCGGTAAATCGGAAAATAAGGCCTTCATCTCTTCGGGAGATTTTAAATAGTGCTCCGGTGTTAAGTGCCTTCTGTTTTGTTCATCCACATAGGTCTTTTCCGCAATACACAACAGGGCATCTTGTGCTTCATACATATCCGGTGTCAAAAAATAAGGTTCATTAACGGCAACCAACGGAATGTTTAATTCGTAAGCCCATTTTAAGAAAAACGGCTCTGTTGTAGCTTCGTTTTCCAACCCGTGCCGTTGAATTTCCATATAAAGTCGATTGGGAAAGGCTTCTTGCATTTTAATTAACAGATCTCGTGCAAATTCGGGATGTCCCTCTAAAATCGGTCGACCTAATAATCCTTCTGCCCCACCGGTTAGTAGAATAAGCCCCTCCGTGTGTGTTAGTAGTTCTTCAAACGTTAAATGAGGGGTAGTTTCACGACCCTCTCCCATATAAAAATTTCGAAAATGAAGAAGTAAATTTTGATATCCTTGTTCATTTTGAACAATAAGAGCCATTTTATCAAAACGTGGTTTTTCTTCTCCTGTCGGATACGTCTCCCGAGTGGGCGATTTAATCAGCAATTGGCACCCTAAAATAGGTTGAACACCTTGCTTTGTACACTCGATCGCAAAATCCATGGCTCCAAAGATGTTGTTCGTGTCGGCAATACCAACCGCCGGAATTTTATCCTCTGCCATTTTTTTGGCCAAGTTTTTAACCTTGATGGCTCCTTCCAAAATGGAATAAGCCGTGTGAACACGTAAATGAATAAACTCGGGTTCAAGCATCTTGACCTCTTTCGATCAGATACCCATCCATGACGCTCACTTGTCGATCCATTCGACGAGCTAAATCAGGATTATGGGTTGCAATCAAGGCGGATAATCCTGTTTCCCGAACCATAGAGAGCAACATTTCAAAAACGGATTCGGATGTTTGAGGATCTAAATTACCGGTCGGCTCATCCGCCAATAAAAGCGCCGGATTGTTCGCTAAGGCTCTGGCAATGGCAACCCGTTGCTGTTCACCCCCCGATAACTGACCGGATCGGTGTGTCAGTCGATTTTTAAGACCCACCCGATCTAATAATTCTTCTGCTCTTTGATGGGCTTGTTTAAACGAAATTCCGGCAATGAGTTGTGGTAGCATTACATTCTCTAATGCATTAAAATCAGGGAGCAGTAAATGTGATTGATAAACAAAGCCGATCGACTTTTGTCTCATTTGTGTTCGAAGACCGTCTCTGGCTTTTGACATGTCCATTCCTTGAATATAAATTTTACCTTTCGTGGGTGTGTCTAAAAGTCCCGCAATATGTAAAAGTGTTGATTTCCCCG
Source organism: uncultured Alphaproteobacteria bacterium (assembly GCA_949286245.1). Taxonomy (GTDB): domain Bacteria; phylum Pseudomonadota; class Alphaproteobacteria; order CAAHEQ01; family UBA3637; genus CALXPF01. Next base: position 40,999 of record CASECF010000015.1, on the reverse strand, counting down.
AACCGGATGGTCCGACTAAAGCGACAATTTCTCCGGAATGGATGGTTAAATCAACCTCTTTTAATACCGTCAGTTTTGTCTCGCCTTTTCCGTAAATACGTGCAATTTTATTGAGCTCTAAACAGGGTGCTTTTAAAATGTTTTTACTCATAACGCAAAGCCTCCACAGGATCTGTTTTACTGGCTTTCCAAGAGGGATAAAGAGTTGCCAAAAGAGAGAGTAAAAGAGACATACCGCCGATGAGTGCAACTTCTGTTAAATCAACCTTTGCCGGCAAATGAGACAGAAAATAAATTTCTGCGGCGAATAATTCGGTTCCGGATAAGCTTTCCAATCCCTCCTTAATAGAATCAATATTATAAGAAAATAATAAGCCTAAGATGACCCCTGCGATTGTCCCCATAAGTCCGACTGTTAAACCGGACATCAGAAAAATACGTTGAATCGCACCCTTTTTCATCCCCATTGTCCGTAAGACCGCAATATCTTTTGTCTTGTCCTGAACCAACATGACTAAACCCGAAATCATATTAAAAGCAGCCACGATGATGATTAAGGTTAAAATTAAAAACATTACGTTTCGTTCAACTTCAATAGCATTAAAAAAGGCTTGGTTGGTATAGCGCCAGTCGTGTATTTGAGCATTATTGCCGATTAGCGGAAAAGCAGATTCGATCGTGTTTGTTAATTGGTCACGATCCTTGACAAAGATTTCCAAATGGGAAACTTTATCTCCGTAGGCAAAAAAACGTTGAGCTTGTAAAAGCGGCATAAAAATAAAGTTTCCGTCATATTCAAACATGCCGGTATCAAACGTTCCGATAACCGTAAACGCTTTCATTTTGGGAATGGTGCCGAACGCCGTTATGTTCCCTTTCGGAGAAACAAGCGTGAGGGTATCTCCGGCACGAACACCCAACTTGCGTGCTAATCGCCACCCGACGACAATCCCGTTATCGACAAACTCTTCAATCGGAAGTCCTTGATATTTGTCTATCAGTAAAGATCTTTTCTGAAAATCGGCTTGTCTGATCCCTCGAACCATAACACCGGCAGATGTTTCCGGTGAAGAGGCCATCACTTGTCCATCAACAACCGGAACGACTTGTTCAATGTTGGGAAGGCTTTTTATTTTTTGTAAATAAGTTTCAGAATCAGATAATTGAGATCCCCAAGACGGGTAAATACCAAATTCACCGTTTAAGCCTAGCACGCGCCCCATTAACTCTGCTCTAAATCCGTTCATGACACTCATAACGATAATCAGAGTTGCAACGCCGAGCATAATGCCTAAAAATGAAAATCCCGTGATCACGGAAACAAATCCCGTTCTCTTACGAGATTTTAAATATCTGAATGCTAAAAGTCGTTCTGTTTTTGAAAAAATCATTTGAACCCTTATTTAATAAATCGGTCTAAAGTGTATCGGATTTTTCCCAAAGACGCAAGGTTTTATTTTGAGGTGATCATGAGGGTATCCAAGAAATGTTCCCTTTATAATTTTTTATTGTATTTTTTAGAATATTTTTGTAAACTTTACATATGTATTAAGGAGAATAAATATGAAACACTTTCAAACTCACCCTCTTGCAGAAGAACAAGGTCGGACCATGACGGAAATGTTAGGTGTTTTGGTTATCATGGGAGTATTGTCTTTGGTTGGAATTGCCGGATATCAATGGGGAATGAATAAATTAAAAGCGAATGATTTAATTGCAGAATTGAATTACTATGTGGTGGATTTAAGCTCTCAAATGATTCGAGGGGGTGATTTGGATGTCAGTAGTATTCCCGATCATATTCGAAATGGAAATGGATTAACGACTTATCAGGTTGTAGGGGTCGATTTTTTCGGATTTACGGTGAGTGATGTGACAAAAGGTGTTTGTGAGCAGGTTTTGAACTCGGATTGGACAACGCCTCGTTATATTCGCGTGAATGGAAAGCAGGTCATTTTTGACGGAATTCCGGGGGCGGATGCTATATCCGTTGCAGAGGCTTGTTCCGAAGAAAAAAACGAAATGACATTTGAATTTTATAAAACACCGGATTCTTGTAATTTGAATTTTTGTGAAATATAAATTTAAGTGACTTCTTCTAAATAACGAGCTAGTACTTTTTTGATTCCGACACTGTCAAATCGAACATCAAGACGGTTTCCTTCTTCTTTAACCACCGTTCCGTATCCGAAATTTTCGTGATAGACTCTTTTCCCAATGCGACGAGATTTTGGGGAGCGTGAGGTGGTTAAAACAGAATTTTGATTAAAATCGTTGTCCCAAATCGGATCGATCTCTGCGGTGTCATCATCATTAAATGAAGAATTTTTGCTCCAAAATAAATTGTTTTGTTTGAGACGATGTCGAGATCCAAAGATGGGAAGATCTTTTTTGGGACGATCGCCGGATATTTGAAAAGAGCTTTTGCCCCATAATGGTGTTTCAGAGTGCGAGCGAGGGATTTCTATTTCCGATAGTTTCATATGATATCTCCCCATTTCTGAGCGCGTTTCATCGTGGATATGCTCGGGCGGTAATTCATCAATAAAACGGCTGGCAACGGCAGACTGCCATTGCCCGTATACACGTCTGTTTTGGGCAAATGAAATAAAGGCTCGTTTTCTGGCTCTTGTTAATCCGACATAGGCTAGACGTCGTTCTTCCTCCAATCCAAAATCGCCGGCTTCATCAATTGCTTTTTGATGCGGGAAAAGTCCTTCCTCCCAACCGGGAAGATAAACATGATCAAACTCAAGTCCCTTTGAGGCATGAAGCGTCATGACAACGAGTTGATCCCCATCCGTTTTTTCATCCGTGTCCGTCACTAAAGAAGCATATTCTATAAAGTCACGAATGTTTTGAAATTCACCCAATACATTATAAAGTTCTGTTAAGTTTTCTAAACGTGTTTCAGAATCAACTGATTTTTCTTGACGCCAAAGTGTTAGATATCCGGATTCTTCTAAAATTTGTTGTAAAAGGATTTTCGGCTCTAATGTCTGAGCTTGTTGTTGCCAGTTTTTAACTTGTTCAATAAAGGCATCTAAGGTTTTTCGAAGAGTGGGTCTTAAAGCGGACCAAGCAATAGCGTTATAAAGGCTGATATGCTTTTCTTTTGCCGTGTTCGTCAATGATTGCATGGCTTGATCACCGACACCTCGTCTGGGTTTGTTGATGATTCTCATAAAGGCTAAATCATCATTTGTATTGGAAATCAGTCGCAGATAAGCAATGGCATCTTTAATTTCTTCCCGTTCGTAGAATTTAAATCCGCCGATAATTTTATAAGGAACGCCGTAGCGCATTAAGACTTCTTCAAAAGCCCGTGTTTGAAAACCGGCTCTGACTAAAATGGCCATATGCGACAAGGGAGTTCCCAATCGGTGAGCATTTTCGATTTCTTCCACGATTGTTTCGACCTCTTGTTCTCCGTTCCAAAAGCCATGAACAATAACCTTTTCTCCCGAATCTATTTGGGCGTCGGCAACTCTTAACGTTTTTCCCAATCGCCCCGCATTGTGACTGATGAGGCCGGAAGCCGCTCCCAAAATATGGGATGTGGATCGATAATTTCGTTCCAATCGAATAAGAAGAGCGTCTTTAAAAATTGTTTGAAAACTTAAAATATTTTCCACTTCCGCCCCACGCCACGAATAGATGGATTGATCATCATCTCCGACACAACAAATATTCCTGTTTTTTTGAGCGAGCAATCTGAGTAAAAGATACTGTGCGATATTTGTGTCTTGATATTCGTCCACTAAGATATATTTAAATTGATTTTGATATGTTTCTAAAATGTCGGGATGGCTTTGAAAAAGGAGAAGTGGCAGCAGTAATAAATCACCGAAATCAACCGCATTTAATGTTTTTAAACGGCGTTGATACGTTTGATAAAATTCTAATGCCCGTCCATCACAAAAGGTTGTGTTGTATGCCGATGTGACGGATTCGGGGGGAAGGCCTTTATCCTTCCAGCGTTGAATGATATCCAATAAAGTGGCGGGGGGATATTTTTTTGTATCAACGCCGGCATCTGATAAAATTTGTTTTAAAAGACGCTCTTGATCATCCGTTCCCAGAACAATAAAATTAGATTCCAAACCTAACAACGGAGCATATTTATTGATAATTTTGACTCCGATCGAATGAAAAGTTCCTAGCCAAACCGATCGAGCATCCGCTCCGATCATTGTTTCCAAACGCTCCTTCATTTCTCGAGAAGCTTTGTTGGTAAAAGTGACAGCCAAAATTTGCCATGGCCTTGCCAATTTTTGATGAATGAGAAAAGCAATCCGTGTTGTTAAAACTTTTGTTTTTCCGGTTCCGGCACCGGATAAAACCAATAAAGGGCCCTCCGTTGTCAGAACGGCTTGTCGTTGCTCCGGATTTAAATCAGCTAAAAAAGAAGGCTCTGTCTCAGCCGTTTCCCGATTGATGTTGGGGAGATCTTCTAAATCAAAAATATCCATTATTTATCCTTCGGCAGAAATAATTGTGTTTGTTGGTTGGTTTGGTAATGGCTGATCTTTGAGTGCCATTAAAACATAATGAGCACATAAAAGACCGAAAATCCCTGGAATGGTGGAGAGAGAGCCTAATGTATGACGATTTCTTCCACCCGGCAGATCATTTTCTTCCATTTCACCCAGACCAATAGTTGAAGTTAAATGTTCCGATGAATAAACGACCGGAAAATTCAAAGGAACACCACGTCTTCTCAATCTCTTTCGTAAAAAAGCAGCCAACGGGCATTCAATGGTTTTTTTGAGGGGGGCAATTTGAATTTTGCTTGGATCGGTTCGCAAAGCTGCTCCCATCGATGAAATAAAGGAGCGATTCCGTTTTACTAATTTTTCGATCAAAAGCGTTTTGGAATTGAGTGAATCAATAGCGTCAATAATGTAATCGGTCGAATGAGCCAACAAAATATCAATTGTTTCATCATTAACGAGCATATCTAAAATTTTAATTTGAATATCGGGATTGATTTGCTTGGCGTGTCGCGCTAAAACATGTGTCTTCTTGAGCCCTAAAGTTTCCTGTGTCGCTGCCAGTTGACGATTGGCGTTGCTGGGTTTCACAACATCAAAATCCACCAAAATAAGAGATCCGATTCCGGCTCTGACAAGTGCTTCAACCGCAAAACCGCCAACAGCTCCGCACCCGACAACCATGACACACGATTGTTGGAATTTTTGAATAGCACTTTCTCCTAACAGTAATTGTGTTCGTGATAAAAATGTTTCCGACATAAAGCATATCCTTTTATGATCCGATTCGTGTAATAAATTCTTCAAAATTCTCAGCTAAATAAGATGGATCCAATCGGAGTTTTTCGACCAGTTCCGGAATAAAAGCGGGGGACCGAATGCCGTCCGGTGAATCCGATTCAACTAAGATACGATTATCCGGTAAAATATCCAACACGTTTTTATTCATAACCGAAAAAAAAGAGTTGGTAAATCTTAATTTCTGAGCGACAACGGCATCACCCGAAAAACGATGGAACAGACAGTTGATATTTTTAAATTCAGATAAAATTTCAAAAAGACTATCCCATGCTTTCACACAGTGAATATGAACCGTTCGATTGTATTGTGCCGCAAGCTCTAAAGAAGAACGAAACACTTCTTTTTGACGATCAAAGTCCGGTCTCAATAAATCCAATCCGATTTCTCCGATCATTAGATTAGGACGATGTCTTAAATAGGCTTCCAAGCGGGATCGCCAATCATCTGAGACAGTGTTGACATACCAAGGATGAATTCCCAAACAGGCATAAACACCCGGAATTTGATCAGACAGCGCCAAAACGGCATTCCAGTCTTTTTGAGAAGTCGCATTACAGATGAATGTACTGACATCTTTTCGTTGTGCGTCATAAATCAATTTAGTATCAACAACATGCATATGTGCGTCAAAATATTTCATGGTTTGTTTTGCTTTCCCATTTATTATTCTTCCTTTACTTTAATATATACACTTTTTTATTGCATTTTAAAAGAATTAAAAATAAGATAGGCCAAAAAGATGAGGGAATAATGCGGTTTCGACTGATTTTTTCGATAGTTGGTTTTATTACGGTTGTTTGCGGTTTGAGTATGATATTGCCAGCCGGCGTTGATTTTTTTTATAAACAATATGATTCGGCTTCTCGATTTTCCATTATATCGGCGGTTACTGTTTGTATTGGGTCGATTATTTTGCTGATTACGGATCAGGTTAAAACACCTCTTCGAACCAAAGAGATGTTTTTGACGACAACAATCGTTTGGTTTGTATATTCCTTTTTTTGTGCATTACCTATTTATTTTTCAGGCTACCAGCTCTCGTTCGGAGATTCCTTTTTTGAGTCGGTTTCGGGTTTAACCACGACAGGTGCAACCGTTTTAACGAATTTGGATCATATGTCTCCGGGGCTATTGTTTTGGAGATCTTTAACTCAATATATGGGTGGAATTGGTATTATTATGGTAGCTATTTTGATTTTACCGACACTTCATATCGGCGGAATGCAGTTTTTTGCGACGGAATCATCGGCAAAATCAGAACGAGATACAACAACCGTGGCCAAAAGTATGTGGCCAATTATTATTTATTTTGTCGGAATGACCGTTTTGTGTGCTTTTTGTTTGTGGTGTGCCGGAATGGGTATTTTTGATTCCGTCAATCATGCCATGAGCACGTTATCAACGGCTGGATTTTCAACACATGATGCTTCAATCGCATACTTTAAGAATCCTTTGATTGAATGGATTTTAACTCTATTTATGGTTATTGGCGGTCTCCCGTTGATTTTAGGACTTTACTTATTTAAAAGGCAGTGGAGACTTGTTAAAAATAATGAGCAGATTAAATTGTATTTGACTGTTTTATTTATTGCTGTTTTTATTATGTCAAGTGTTCGGCTCTATGAAACTTCTTTTCAGGGATCTATTCATGATGTTATTCGCTCTACGGCTTTTAGTGTTGTGTCTGTTGTTACTTCAACCGGATTTGTGACCGAAAATTTTGAAGAGTGGGGAACCTTTTCTGTTGTTTTCTTTTTGTTCCTTATGTCGTTGGGGGCTTGTACGGGATCTACGTCGGGAGGAATAAAAATGTTTCGTTTTTCCATTTTGGGGAAGACGATTACGGCAAAATTAAAAAGTCATGTCCAGCCGCATGGCGTTTTTGTACCGAGATACGGAGACAAACCGGTGACGGATGAGATCGTTGTAAGTGTTTTAGTCTATTTAGGTTTATTTTTTATCACTCTTGTTCTAACGACACTGGGATTATCTCTTTATGACTTGGATCTTGTGACGTCTTTGTCGGGAGCCATTACTGCCATCTCAAATGTCGGGCCGGCACTAGGTGATATAATCGGTCCGGATCAAAGCTTTGCAGCACTTCCTGAGGGTGCCAAATGGATTTTGTCCGTGGCGATGTTATTGGGCCGTTTGGAATTTATTGCCATTATTGTTGTTTGTTTCCCGTTTTTATGGAAGAAAAACGCCTAAATGTTTTTTTGCTTTTAGGTGAGATTTTTTTGTCGAGAAAACAGAAAAAAGATAAAAAAACTCTTTTCAAAAAAAGGGGGGTGTGCTATAAATAAAAAAATAGTTTGAAAGAGGATCCGTATGAAAAAATTTTTAACTACTTTTTTTATTTTGGTTTTATGTCTTTTGGGTGGTCTCACGTTTTTCTTTATTCGCTCTTTTAATGCCGAAAATTATCAACAACAAGTGGTTCAAACGGTATCCGAATTAACTGGTCGAACTTTTTCGATTAGGGGAAATACATCCTTTAAATGGTTCCCGTTGCCGACGCTTGTATTATCGGATGTTAGCTTAACCAATCAGACAGGTAGTCCTCGCCAGATGATGATGACGGCAAAAACCGTTTCGGTTCAAATTGAGTGGGAATCTTTATTCAAAACCCCCCTTGTCGTTAAATCTATTCATGTTGAGCAACCTCATTTTGTCTTGGAACGATTGGCAGATAATCGCTCCAACTGGAATTTTCCGTTTTTTTCAGCTCAAGATGATCTGATTGATAAAAATATGTTGATGAATACGACAACTCAAATGAATCAGACCAAAATCGATCAACTCACGATAGAAAACGGTTCGGTAGAATATGTGAATGAAATAACCGGCATTTCGGTAATGATTGAAAAAATAAACGGAGATTTGTCTTTGGACTCTTTAAAAGGCCCTTATCGTTTTAACGGACAGGGGAATTTATTGAAACAGACCGTTTTTGTTGCTTTTGATATGAAGCGTCTCCAAAATGATACACCGATAGATTTTTCTTTGAACCTAAAAGAAAAACAAAGTGGCTTAAATATGGATTTGACGGGAGCTTTTACGCCGGATGATCGGACTCGTTTTATGACGGCAGATGGATCGTTTTCATTAAACGCACCCAATACATTGTTAGGAGCTCTTCAGTTGCCGACCATTCATGAGAGCTTAAACAAACCGTCGGTGGGGAATTTGGGCCTTGAATTAACACCTTTATCAGATGCTCTAAAAAGCATTACCATTCGGTTGGGTGAAAGTGATGATGCGGTTGCTTTGACGGGGAGTTTATCTCGAACTTTGCGGGGAACGAAAGAAGTTTTTAATGGTGGTATAGCTCTTAATCAAATTGATTATGCGTTGTGGGTTCCGTTCTTTGATCGGTTTAAAGATCTTGTGTTGACACCTTCCGAAGATTTTAAAAATAAAGAACTTACTTTAAAAACAGCCATTCAAAATCTTAAAATCGGTTCCGGTACAATTAAAGACGTGTCTGCAAATATTGTTTTATCGGACAATCGTTTCAGTGTTCAAAACGGAAAAGCGGTTTTACCCGGAAAAACGTCTTTTTCTTTTTCAGGTCAAACGGGATTTGTTGAAAAACAGAAAAATTTAAAATTAGCTGTTCACTTGGACACAAAGGATTTAAGATCTCTTTTAACGTGGTCTGGTTTGGACGTTTCTCATATTTCGGATCAATTTTTGAAAAAAGCAACAGTTAAAGGCTCGGTCATTTATACGCCGGAATCTATTTTCCAACTGGTGTTAGATCAAGGAGTAATTGATGCCTCGTCCGTATCCGGATCGATTTCTGCCTCTTTAAAACAAAGGCCATCATTTGTGGCTGATTTGAAGGCTAAAAACGTAAATTTCGACTCATATTTGGGGTATAAAGCCCCCTCTCAATCGATTGATATCAGAGAGCTTCCGAATTTGTTGAAACAAAAATTGGAGAAGGAAACTCGTTTAAATGATTTTGATTCCCAAATTCGACTGGAAATAACGGAAGCAACTCTTTTGAATCTTCCGATCGGGAAAGCGGGAGTGTTGGCTACTTTGAATAAAGGAATTTTAACTTTTGACAAGTTGCAATTACAGAATATGGCAACAGCTTCATTGAGTGCGGCCGGATCTATCAGTGGTATAGGATCTCATTTAAAAATTTCTGATTTTGCTTTAGATTTTGCAGCAAAGCAAACATCCTTGTTTATGCAACGTGCCGGATTGACAAGTGTGTGGAACTGGTTGAATAAAGCAGAAGAAGTGTATTTAACAACACGTTTTAATATGGTTGATAACAAGTGGGATATTGCAACTCAGACAACAGTTTCCGATTTTAATGCTCGTTTAAACGGAACGATTGTGGAAGGAGAAAATCAAACACTGTATCAAAATTTGGTTTTGGATGTGGCTCATCCGAATTTCCAAACAGCGCTCAAGTTGATTTATCCTCAAAAAAAGATTTTGCCGGCTCTGGACGGATCTTTCAAAATGAAAGGGACGTTAAACGGAGCAGCTCAGGATTTTACGTTAAGCGATGTTTCGACTTCTGTCGGAATCCAGCGGTTAAACGGGGATATTGCTTTTACGGATAAGGGTGGGCAAAAATTGGTTGCTCATTTGACAACGCCTTCGTTTGATGCGGGTAAATTTTTACCGGATGGTCTCTTTGGATTTACGGGGTCTCCGTTGGACGCTCAAAAACCATTGGATTTAAGTGCACTTGCAACGTGGGATATTGATATGAAATTGAATGCAGATCAATTTTTATATCAAACGATAGATCTGAGGAATGCTGCGTGTTATTTAACCGTTCGGGATAAAATTTTGACATTGGTTGATTTGTCCGGAGAACAAAGGGGGGAAACAACATCACCGTTTAAGGTTTCAGGCTCCTTGTCTTTTGTTCAAGAACCAATTTTAAAAATGGCGGCGGATATTGCAAATATTCCGCTTCGGAGCGACTTTTTACTGTTGAACAGGATGGCTTTTGGGAATGGCTTTGCTTCTTTGAAGTTAAATGCTTCCGGACATGGCAAAACACCGGCCGAAATTTTAAATTCGTTAGACGGAAGCGGAGAGCTTGTTGTTAATAATGCCCAATGGATCGGCGTGGATTTGTCTGCTGTTCCACTGATGATCCAATCTGTTATTCAGAATATGGATACGCAAGCATCGTTTGAAAATCAAATGAAGCGTTTGTTGAATTCAGGAAAGACGGCTATTGATACGATAATGGGTAAATTTTCAATTTCTGAAGGGATTGTTCGCTTTTTGGATATGTCTTTAAAAGCAAAAGGCATTTATTCCAATCCGATGCAACTGTCTTGGAAAATTCCATCTCAGGCCTTGGATGTCGCCATGCCGATTTCTTTGGAGGGGCTGAGTCATTTACCGCCGTTTGCTTTATTGATTAAGGGAACGCCTTCGAAAAAAACGTATGAGACGAACTTTACGGACTTATCGATGGCGATTGCCCAGATTGTGGATCAGGGAACGGCCAGACAGGTAAGACAACAAGAGCAGATGACGGCACAAGCACTTCAAGCGGCTCAACAAACGCGTGAAAATCAGATAAAGGAAGCCGTTCAATCAGCCAATGAGGCGGTTCGTTCGGTTGAAAACAGATTGATGGAAGTTTCAAATGACAAGGCTTCTTATTTATTGCAAAATGCCAAAGATGCCGTGACGATTATGAATGAAATGGCCATCAAAGAAAATCTGACGGATGCGCAATACATTCAAATTATGGAACAGTCCAGATTGGCTGTTTTAAAAGCAAACGAGGCTTTGAAAGAAATCGAAAAAGATATTTTCTTTGAAGATCGCAAAACGTTGTTGGTTTATGAAAAACAAAGTCAGGAAATGCTGAGCCGTATGCAACAAATGTATCAAGTCGCTCCCGAAATTGAAATCATCGGTAAGTTAATTCCGGCCGTTCAAAAAAACATTGAAACGATTCAAAAGGCAAACCAATTGATGAAACAAAATGTGACACAAGAGCAGGGAGAGAAGATAGTCGCGGCGGCCGCCGAGGCGTACCGCAAAATTGAAAAAGCCTATTTGTACGTGAATCGGTTTGATGCACAGGCCTTGCAACAACAAATCCAACCAACCCCTCAAAGATCCGGTTTCGGAGGGATTATCGAGCGGCGAACAGATTCTTATTAAAAAGGCTCTTATTGAAAACGATCTTCTTTTTCTGACATAAATCGACCGATAATGATACGGTCAATTTATTGTAACAAGAAAATACCGGCTAGGCCGGTTGTTCCAAAGAGCTTAAAGCTTTACACGTAAAAAACGCCTTTGCTGGAATAAAGTGATGGTCTGGCGACTGTCTAATAAAAAGCAAAGGAGTTTTTTTATGAACACATATACAATAGCACACACAACATGGAATTGTAAATACCACGTCGTGTGTGCTAATGTATGATTTGTCATAATTAAAATCCTTTGTTATTTACGTTAAAACAGTGGTCAGACTCTCGTACACTTTATAATAACAAAGGATTTTTTCTATGCATACCTGTAAGCTTTTCGGAACCACCGGCCTAGCCGGTGGTTTTCGGTTTACAAAAAGCCACTCAGAAAAGAGTGGCTTTTTAAGAAACTAAATAGAACCTATCTACCAAATAAATCTTTCAAAAGAGAAGCATTTTTAATTTGGCGTGTCACATTGTTAATACGTCTTCCCTCGTTAGAAATCTTCAATCCCTCACGCACAATATCATTTGTCTTGAAACGATCCAACGTACGAGCCCAACTCTCAGCCTCATTACTCAATGTCCTTACATAACTGAATCTCTGTCTCTCCAACTGTGCATTATATCGATATGCACTTTGTGGGCTATATGAGACCCGTTGAGAAGAAACAAGACGTCCTTTAGAATCTCGAACATAATTTGATTGAGTAATATATGAAGGTGTATCCAGCGGCATATTGGAAGCACAAGAAACATTCAAAACCGGAACCAACGCAGCACCGACAGAAATAGCAGACATTTTAATTTGTGCTTTATATTTTTTTAAAGTATCTTTCAATGACATTGCAAACTCCTTTCTTTCCCGATACAGCTATTTTACCATAGGACATTCCATCTGTCAAACACTTTTTTCAAGAATACTATATTTTTATAAAAACTTATTATAACATTTTGTTTTTAATTAAAATTTTATTTTTTTTATTTTTTATTATATGCAATGAATTTGGTAATAATTTCTTTTTTAGAGAACTTGCTTGAACCTCTTGCCATGAAACAAGAGAAGGTTTAATTCCTTTATTTTCTCCTATTTTTTTGCGTAAATTCAAAAAGTTATAAATATTTCCGCAAGCGGCCTTAAACAACCGTTGTGCCGTTCGTTCACCCAAATTCATTTCATAAGCAACCCGCTTCCAACCCATACCGCTACATCGCTTCCAGAGAACTTTTTTCTCCTTAAAGGTCAAGCAGTGCAACCAATTAAAGATCACATCCTCCATTTCATCAATTTCCCACGGGAACGGGTAAAAACGTCCGGAACTTTCTTTCGAACGCGGATCCAATTGTTCCAGTGTTTCACTAAAATCAGAAGAAGCTTGCTCACAAATATCTACCTTTGGCCAAAGATTAAAGTATCCACGTACTTTTTCTTCGGGCATTGCGTTCAAAATTTGAACAGCTCGCTCAATCGCTTGAATTACTTCTTGAATAGATGTATAATTTTTAGTCATTTTTCCTCCTTTAAACGTTGACTTTTTCCGGACAAATAGAAACACTCTCTATTTTGAGAAAGACGATCAAATATTCGTTTTCCCAAAATGCGTTCAATTTCTTCCATTTTTAGATTAGACAAACAAATGGTGGGCAACATATTTTCATATCTTGAATTAAACAAATCAAAAAGTTCCAAGCGTTCAAAAGATGTGCCGTACTGAAGGCCCACCTCATCAATGATCAGAACAGGAACATTCTTTTCTGCCTCCAAAACGGCTCCGGAAGGTAATTTATTTTCTGCCTTCCAATTATCCTTTATCTTATCTAAAATTTTTTTCATATGAACAATCAGGCAAACGTCACTTTGCCACCAAAAAGAATGTGTCAGTTCGATCCATTTTAATCGGGCAACTTCTTTTAGAAAAGAATAAGCAAGATAAGTTTTTCCTGTTCCGACTCCACCCAATAAGAAAACATTTTTACGTAATCCGGTTTGAGCTGAATCCATCAAAAATTGACGTGCTTTCAAATGCTCCGAAGAAGGTGTTTTAAAGGTATCGAAAGAAGCATCTTTAAAACGCTTTACATAGGGTGTTAAATAAACTACCATGGAATCTCCTTTTTATTTTTTTGAGATAAAGCGGATTTTGTTCCGGAAGAGAAAAGCGGGTGTTTTCTTTTAGCAAAACAATGAGTATTTTTTGAATTTTCCTCTGAGTTATTTTGTCTTTTTTTTGAAATGGTTCTTATTTTATTCGGCTCATCAGTATTCCAATGAACAAGCGGAGAAACTCGCCAATCTAAATCGGAATAAATACGCTCATTTGCATCAAACAGAAACATCTGTTTTGTCTCGGAGAGTGGTTGATAAAAATGATAATTAATAATTGTGATAAGAGAATATTGATGAGTGGATCGAATTTGAATTTCACCGGTCTTCTTCAGGCGCTTTAAGGCCGTTCTGACTGACTGAATACTCAATCCAGTTTCTCGAGACAATGACGATAAGCTTGTAATCAAATCTCCTCTTTTTACCGCCAAATGACGCCAATATCTTGTTTCATAGTTAGCTTTTAAGAGCAAATGAATAAAAACACGAAATGTTGTACTCTCTTGATACCAATGCCACGACAAGATACGTCTGTTTAGTCGAATCCACCCTTTTTCCATACTCTCCTCCTCTACGATCGCTCATTTGAAAGTAAGTGAGGAACTCCCCTCTTGGAGAGCTCAAAAGAATCAAGCTCAACGAAGAATTGTTTGTTGTTTCTGGGTTTTGCATAAAAAATAGAAATCGGAATCCGTTGTTCTAAGTTTGATATGGGAATTTTAAATTGAATGCTCTGTTTTTGATTATTCGAATGGATATGTGATCCATCAGATTTTTGTTTTTTAAAAAAATTTATATTCGACATAAAACCTCCGTCATTTAATCTTAGCGAGAATATAATATTATAATTTATATTATGTCAATATAAAAAATAATATTTGATTATTTTTTTTTGTTATGGTATAGAAAAGTCATGTCAAGAGAAGCAAATAAAGTTTTATTTAATAATTCAAAAGCCAGACAATATTTATCCCACTGCATTGACCAAAAGAAACAAAGTGGGATGAATTACAAATCGCTTTCGCTTGCGATCGGAAAGAGTCCGGCCTACATATACCAATATCTCGTTTTGGGGAGTCCCAAGCATTTACCGGAAGACATCCGTTATAAAATTGCTCAGATTTTGCATTGTGATCAAGAAAAGCTGACTGATTTACCGATTTTATCTTCTTCCCAAGGAAAGCTCAACAAAGAGCATCTATCTGTTATTATTCGAGTTGTTGAAGAGTGGCTTACAGACAACTCTTTTTATCTAGATCCTCAGACAAAAGCCGAGCTTATTATTGCGCTTTATGAGAAAACAGCACACATTACACCAGAAAATAAAAAAGCCAAGATCATTGAACTTTCAGATTTTTTTCTAAAAATGAAAGTGGTTTAATCAAAAAAGAGTTTAATTTATATAGGGTATATTAAAATGAATTTAGACGAAACTATTCGGGAGGCGTTGTCAAAAGCGAAACCCGTCTCTAATTTTCCAGATAAGACATCAACAAAACAGCAAGACAACCGACAAAAAAATCATTTTGAAGTACGTTCCGATCATTCAATTCAATTAACAGGAAATCGTATTCATTTGAACAACTGTCACTGTAAAATGAATATTGGTTTGTTTCATTGGCTTGGCATTGGGATTGTCGGGGTTTTGTTTTTTCTTTTTTTTCAGTTGCGGTAGAAAAAGAAGGGGTATTATTTTATCTACCGCCAACATATAATCCTTCACAACCCCAAATGATGACACAAAATCAACTCAATCAACTTCGTATCATAATTTATGATATTGCTTTTTGCGAGGGAACAAACCCCGGACGAATTTATTTAAATATAAAAAAAGATTACTGTTTTTCATCTCTCGATGAGTTAGATATGGAGCAAGGACAAAAGATTATTGAAATTTTATCAACACAGCGCATTTGCCCACTAAAAAAGAGATTTTAAATTCGTAAAAAATAAAAACAATTGAAAGGATATGTTTCCAAAACATCTTATATTATATTAAAAAACTCAACTATGTTAAAGCCTGTTTTTAATGTAGAAAAAATATAAACTCCAAATAAAAAAGAAGCGAACAAGACCATGCTTTGTAAAGAGAATAAGGTACAATTCTTTTTTTTAAAAAATCATATAAAACATGATATGAAAAAACTAAAATAATATTTTTTTTTATATTTTTTTATTGACATAATATTATTTTTAATATTATATAATTCTTATTCATAAACCAAAGGAGAATAAGATGAAGACTCTTTCATTAGAACAAAAAGCCTTTCGATATGATCTGTTGGAAGGAGCCATTATTTTAAAAGTACAAGATCTATTAAATGATTTATCCTACGATCGACAATTTGATTCAGAAATTGAATCGGATCAACGAGCCATTGAGGAACAGCTTGAATATCTTGAAAATTTTTTTGACAATGATCCTTACACTCTTGCTTATTATTTAATTGAATTAATTCTATTTGAAACTTTCAATTATTCTCCCTCCATTTACAATCCTTTTTTTCAAAATAACTCTATAAAAATAGATAAAAATGTTCAAGTATTTTCAAAAACAGGAAACAATAGAACTAAAAGCACCAATAAACAAACTCAAAATCTTTCAAGGAAGGAATACTCTGAAAATTCAACGGATCAAACAATAGAAAAATCCAATACAAAATCATCTCTTTTCTACATAATCCCCAAAAAGAAAAAAGGAAATTCTTTTCCCTGTTAACTTCCCTATCAACGGAGAGAAAAATGAGTGAATTCATCAACAATTTTTGTTTTATAATCACACTTTATTTTATTTTATATTTAAATTCAATCTCTCAAACACTAGACAATATTTTAATTCATTTATTTTAATAGTATACGACATGATCACATTTTTTATAACAAAAATTCTTTTATTTTTTATCCTCATAAAACGCTGGTTATGGATCAAAAAAAACAGATTATCAAAACAGGAACAACAACAAGGAGAAGAAATTTACCAAATCGTCATGCGAGCCATAGAACGTCAGCATCTTTTAAAAAAATAAGCCCATAACGGATCAAATCACTCTCTTGATTTTTTTCGAGCTTTTAAAGATACAAATTTTTTTTCATTTAAATTTAACAATAATTTTCTAGGATCGATTTCATTTTTAAGAGAAATATTATATACTTCTATTCCGTCTCCCGTTGATGTTGTTCGGGTATCATTCCAGCGACATCGTATAAAACTTTCTCCCATTTGAGCGCCCAAAACAATTCCTGAAAATCTACTCGAAACAATCAGTTTGAGCGTATGTAAATCCTTTAGATGAACGGGCAGCACTTCATTTTTATCGACATATTTGAGAGAAACTGTTTTTGAACTTCCCATCAAGCGGTTATACTCTTTTAGAAAATCTTGATTATGTTGACACAAAAAATCAGCCATTTTTTCTCTAATCCAACAACTATGAGCACTTTTTACATTCTCACTCATAATATTCTTAAAGAGATCCCGACAAATAATTCGATCCTCAAAAAATAAAAAATCCTTTAAAATCGGTGTTTTAGACAGAAGTTCCTGATTACTTTCGGCAATTAAATTTTTTCCGGATCGAACCCATTTTTTCCCATCCGAATTTCCCAAAGCAAGCATTCGTTTCCCTTGATGAAGATATAATCGTCCGGTTTGTTTCTTGTGACGAGCAATTTTGACAAGGGGATCCGTTTCATCAACGGCACCGTAAATACACGTATTATCAAAAAAACGACGGTATTTTTTCAATAGACTAAACAACTCATACGAAGAATCGACATCCATTTTCCAAAAAGGCCATTTCACGCGACTTTGAGGTATTTTTAAATGGACGACAAAACCTCCTTTTTGGAGGAGGTTATCAACAACGGGAGCAGCACGCAGAGAAATATCTCGAGAACGCTTAAAAACAAAGAAACCTGATTGCTGACGTCCACTTCCCTTCCCCTTCAATTTAACACCATCACCACAAAAAGAGGCCACCTCTTTTTTACCACCCACAGATAAATGATAAAAAGAACAAAGTTTTTCCATACTTAATCTCTCCAAATCAAATAAGTTATATTTTATCACGATCTGATAACTTTTAAAAGAAGAAAAGCATTCACGGATTATTCTCATCCGGTTCTCATCGCCAGGGGACCCCCGCCATAAAAAAAACCGGCAAAAGCCGGTTTCTTTATTGGCGACCCCAGGGGGATTGGTTATTCCCATTTCATGGGCCCCTTTCGCCTCGTAAACCTCGATCTGCGTTATTATAACTTGATCTCGCCAACTATCGGCTCGAACCCCTTCCGGTTCTCATCGCCAGGGGACCCCCGCCATAAAAAAAACCGGCAAAAGCCGGTTTCTTTATTGGCGACCCCAGGGGGATTCGAACCCCCGTTACCGCCGTGAAAGGGCGATGTCCTAGGCCTCTAGACGATGGGGTCTATAAGCATGGATGATTTTATACACTCAAAAAAAAATTTTTGCAAGAACTTTTTTATAACTTCTCTATTTTTTTTATAGTCGATTGATTTTATTTATTTTAATATAAAGCATTTGTTAATACGAATACCACTCAATTTAAAGTTGACATTTTGATAATTTTAATTAGACTCTCATCTCGGCCTGGCTAAAGCACAATCAAAAGGTTTGGGAATGAAACGTATTATTCTAAATTTAAGCATCTTTATGGGATTTCTTCCCATCTTTTTTACTTCCGTTTATTTAAATGCCGAAGCATCTGATGTCAATCCAAAATCTACTGAGACAAAAAGAATTTACTTCATCCATCAAAACTGGAGTGATCCCGTTCAAATTAAAGGGAATACACTCATTCGAGAAAACAACTCCGACATGGCTCATATCATAAAAATGGATTCTCAGTCCATAACAATCCAATGGCCACAATATAACTCGGTGGAAACGTTTTTAAAAAGAGGCAATAATTTATATATCCAAGATACATTAGATTATGATAAAATGCTTCAAGAAGAATATGATCTGTTTGAATATTCACTTAAATCTCCTTTTATTAAAATAAATCCCTACAAAAACAATCCCTTATTAGCACTGATACGCTTCCCTACACAAAAACCAGCCCAATTTTCATTTACAATTAAAGGAAGAGAAGGAGCTCCTGATTATAGCCATACATTTGAAGGCTTTAGAACAGAGCATATATATCCTATTTTCGGATTATTTTCTAAATGGACAAATGAGGTTATCCTAAAAGCTCGATACCAAGATGGAACAACAGAAACAGCCTCTATTCAAATCAAAATACCCGCCCGTCCGAATGAGGTTTATTTAACACCTCTTACAAAAAGCGATTCTAAAAATTTTTTTTACTACGATCATTACGGATCCATCTATGACGAATATGGATTTATTCGATTTCGTTTTCAATCTCCCGATATACTTTATTGGAGAGATAACCTCCTAATCGCTGAAAAAACCCATCTGGGATTAACTCTTTTTACTCAAGAGGGGAAACCGGTTAACCATTTATTCTACCCGAATCATTTTTATTCTTTCAAACATGGAATCAATCGGATGGGAAACGGGCATTTTCTTGTGATCGGCAGTTTTGAGGGATCAACCGCCGTTGTTGAGGGGACAGAACAACCGACACATAGAGATTTTATAATAGAATTAGATGACAAGACCGGAAAACTGATCAAACAATGGGATCTTGCCAAAATCCTCAATCCGGATCGAAGCACAATTGTTAGATCAGGAGCCAGAGATTATGACAAGATTGACTGGACACATACTAACTCCGTTCAATATAATTCAAATGATCATTCCATCTTAATTTCCGGAAGGCATATCGGAATGGCCAAGATAGATTATGAAAGCGGGGATTTACGATGGGTAATGGGTCCGAGAACAGACTACGATAAGTCAGGAAGAGATGGGAAAGGTCCGCCTATTTGGGACAAAGTCTTAACTGCGGTAGATAAAAACGGTAATCCCTATGAGGAAGCCGTCCAAAAGGGCTATAAAGAGTTGTCTGATTTCAGATGGCCCATTAAAACACATGATGCCAAATACCTAGGAGGAACACTCTACTCTATTTTAGATAACGGCGGAGAAGTCTATGATAAAAATATACCCAAACGTCCCTTTTCAAGAGGAGTTATCTATAGCATAGATGAGGATAAAAAAACAATCCGACAAGTGATTTCATTTGATACGGATCAAATTTCATTTGCGGGAAGCAATATAACGCTTCTTCCCGATCAAAAGGATATTATTTTATATTTATCTCAAGCACATGATAAGAATACGGCATTTACATATGGATTACTTTATCGAATAGATGCAAAAACAAAAGAAATAAAATTTAAACAAAAAATAAATTTAACACACTCTAGATGGCTCTATAAACTGGAACCTGTCTCTTTTTATGAGACAAAATCATTGATTAAATATTAAATATTTTAATTTGATCTGTTTTCGGTTATGTATTGACTTAAAACAAAAGGATTGATATAGTTCAAAGAATAAAAGGAGGAAACAAATGTTAAAATTGAATTTACCGTTTTTTTTGTGTGCATTGGGATTATCTCAAATGGCTTTTGCCTTGGATATCGATGGGTGGCGAGTTCAACAAACAGGAGATTTCGATATTCGAAACGAGCTTACGGTTCGTCAGGAAGTTGAAACTTATACGGGAGATATATCTATTTATGTTTTAGAAAAAAAACCATCTTCTAATATTGTTTACGTTCTTGTTCCCATAGAAATAATAAAACAAGATCAAACCAAATCTGATTTATTTGATCCATCACAACTGAAACTTGTTATAGATAATCAATCGTTTACTCGTTTATCGGAAGATTCATTCTTATCGGATTATAATATCACACCACTTCCATGGCTCCGGATGAAAAAAGGGACGCATAAGGGAACTTTAATCTATGAAATACCCGATACCTTACAAAAGGAAAGAATGTCTCTAACTTACAAAGACCAGCCCATAGACAAATAATTTTTTTGTTTCAAAAACTTGAAATGAACAGACAAAAATACTATTCATAAAAAGAAAGGAGTATTTTATGTCGTTGTTGTATTCTGATCTTGTCAAAAAAAGGCGTTCTGTTTATGCTCTCGGGAACAGTTTTATTGTTCCGAAAGAGAAGATTATTCATTCGATTGAAGAAGCAATTCAAAATGTGCCGAGCGCATTTAATTCTCAATCATCCAGATTAGTTCTTTTATTCGGAGATTCGTACCAAAAACTCTGGGAAATAACGGCACTTGAACTGAGGAAAAAAGTTTCTGAGGAACAATTTCAAAAAACAAAAGAAAAATTAAATTCTTTTTCTAAAGGACTTGGTTCTATCTTGTTTTATGAAGATACCGAAACCATCTCTTCTTTGCAAATAAAATTTCCCCTCTACAAAGATCAATTTCCTATTTGGAGCGAGCATGGAAACGCCATTTTACAATATGCTGTTTGGCTTTATCTGACGGATTTGGGCCTAGGAGCTAATTTACAACACTACAATCCGCTCATTGACAAAGCACTTCAAGAAGCCTTCCAGATTCCATCCCACTGGCGTCTGATTGCACAGATGAATTTTGGCAGTATAGAAAAAGAACCGGATCCCAAAACAAGTTTACCGATTGATATTCGCTTTTCGGTTTTTGAATAAGAAAGAACCGATTGAGAAATATTATGCCCTTTACTCTTTTTTCAGAGTATGATATTATTCCGTCAACAACGGAGGATGGGTATGAAAGCAAATGATGTTATTACGGTTTACGGAATTTTGGCTTTGATTGCCATTACGGTTATCAAAAATCATTCGGATTGGCTTCCTTTTTCGTTTGAAAAAGAAAGTATTCATGAGCAGTTAAGATCCGTTATTATGAAAAAGCCTCCGGAATTATCGACCATTGCGCCTTGTTCCGGACAACCCGACGGTTTATTTATAAAATATTTAAACGCCCTTGAAAAGCGCATCTATTTTTCAGTAAACTGTCAATCTCAAAAGGCAAACGGAACATATACCGAGTATGATAAAGGTCAAGTCATTATTGAGGCAGAATACACAAATGATAAGCCCAACGGAGAGGCCTCTTTTTATGAAAATGGAGAAAGAATAAAGAAATCAGTCTATAAAAATGGGAAAGAGACTTCTTTTCAAATTTTTGATCCTCGAACAAAGGTCATGATGACGGAAATGACACCACAGGAAGATTCCGTACAATATTTTAAATTATACTATAAAAGCGGTGCCCTTTATTCCGAAGTTCCGATCAAAGAAGGGAAAAGAGACGGCGTCAGTAAAAACTTCTACGAAACAGGTGAAATTATGAGTGAAATCCCTTTTGTAAAAGGTCAAATTGACGGAACCGTCATCAATTATTTTAAAGATGGGAAGATCGCCTCTAAAAGAGAGTATCAAAAAGATCAACTCAATGGTCTGTTTCAAGATTATGATTCGGACGGAGAAATAATGAGGGAACAGACCTATAAAAAAGGGAAACCCCTTTATTCTGAAAAACTCTATTTTGAAAACAGGCGACTGATTTTAGAAAGAGAACTACTTAAAGATGGCTCTTTTGGTCCTCTGCGTCTCATCCAAGATGGAGACTCACAACCGCCTTTTGATGGGCTCTATGTCGGCACTTACAAAGATGGCCGAATGCATGCTCGTTTTGGTACAAAAGAAGGTCTTATCAACGGTTCTTTCACGGTGTATGTCAGCGGTGGACTTCCTTATGTTGAAGCATTCTATAAAGACGGTCTTCTTGACGGCACCTATAAGAGATATGACTTAAACAATACACTTATCGAAAAATCAACGTATAAAAATGGCCTTTTGGATGGTGTTTCTTATAAATACTCATATACCGGAGCCGAAATAGAGCAAGCCTACTACAAAGATGGTAAAAAAATGACTCGCGAGGAATATGAAAAGGCTATCCATGAAGAAGAAAATATAGAAGAGGCTTCACAACAAGAGCAAGAAAAATCATCTTCCGAGACATCGGGCTCCTAATTAAAAGGGCTCCGCATTTTTTAAAGCCAACCGTTCATCCCTACTCAACCTCTTTAAAAAGGGCCAACTCTGCCAATAAGTGTGGGTTGTAGAGGCAATACTTGATTTCTTCGTCTGTTAAATTCAGATCGCCGCCACCAATAAATGTTTTAATACAAAGCTCGACCGATCGAATCGTTTTTATTTCGAAATCGGGAGCAGGTCCGTTAACGGACAAAAGGTAAACATGTAAGGATCGAAAGAGCGGATACTCAATCAACAAAGAAATTCCGGTCTTAGAAATGTTTTTGAGAGAAAGACTCAATTCCATGAAAGCTCCTTCGGCAGCTTTTAAAATAGACGGCTTATGCACCTCTTCCGGAACAACAAAAAATCCTTTATTTTTTATCCATTTCCCCAACGTTTCTCGAGAAGAAAAAACAGACAGCGGAACGGACAAAATCAATCCGATCGTAATGGGGAGCAACCAATAGAATAAAGAGGGTGTATACAAATACGTCACGAGGCATACACCTATTCCGATAAGGGTATGAAAGAAATGACGTTTAAAAGCGACAACCCAAGGAGTTCCGGTCTCCTCCCTGTTTTGAGCATTCCAACCGGAATCGATTCCCATAAAAATATCAAAAACAAATCTGGTCTGAAACAACATCATAACGGGAGCGATTAAGGCACTAAAAATAATTTCAAGAAAAACAGTCATAAGCAGGTGAAGAGTGCCCCCATAGTCCTTTTTATTTTTATGGCGGACCAGAACAACAATAAGTCCCAAAAATTTCGGCAAAAACAGCATTATCATCGACAGAAGAAACAAGAGAACGGTTCCGATCAAATCAAAAACCGGCCATGTCGGGAAAAGTGTTTTTGTCTCAATAAAATATTCAGGCGGATAAAAAGCACGCCACAACGCAATACCAAGACCCGTTGAGAGGAATAAAAACCAAAGAGGAGAGGATAGATATGACATAATTCCCAAGGCAAAATGAATGCGAGAAACAGGATGAAACTTTTGAGAAAACAGAATTCTAAAGTGTTGTAAATTTCCCTGACACCAACGCCGATCTCTAAGAGCAAAATCCAACATGGAAGGGGGACATTCTTCATAGCTTCCCTTTAATTCCGGAAGCATCCATGCCAACCAGCCTCCTCTTCTGATCAAAGCGGCTTCAACAAAATCATGACTCAAAATAGGTCCCCCGAAAGGAGCTTGTCCTTTAAAAACCGGAAGTCCGCAACAATCAATAAAGGCTTTGGTTCGAATAATGGCATTATGTCCCCAATAATTACTATCCCAAACTTGCCAATAAGCCAGACCCGCCGTGACAATCGGTCCATACACACGCCCTGCAAATTGTTGGACACGAGCAAACAAAGAGTGCCTGTTAATAATCATGGGCGGAGCCTGAATAATTCCCGTTGTTTCATTTGCCTCCATCAGTTGAGCCATTTTAACAAGTGTTTGACCGGCCATCAAACTATCTGCGTCCAACACGACCATAAAGTCATACGAGGCTCCGAATCGAACACAAAAGTCTTCAATATTTCCGCTTTTGCGTGCCGTATTCTTAGGACGATGTCTATAAAAAAGAGATATATTTTTAGGGAAAAGTTCTTTTGTCTTCAGCCATAAAATTTCTTCTTTTATCCATACGTCCGGTTTGGTTGTATCACTGAGTACAAAAAAATCAAATGCCTTCCCCTGCCCTGTTTTTTCAAGATCACGAGCCATAGCCAAAAGATTGCCATAAACACTAACGGGATCTTCGTTATAAACGGGCATTAAAACAACGGTTTTAGTCGTCAAAGGCGTTCCGACCGGAACTCTTTTAATCCCCGGCATTTTACGATTTCTTAGAATTTCGATAAAGCCAAACAATGCGGACCAAAAAAACAAAGAAATCCATCCGAATGTCAAAACAAACAAAAGAATCAATCCTCCCTTAATCCAGAAAGGGAGATCGGTCGGTAAATATTCCGCCCACTTAATCGAGGCAAACAGAACGGAAATAAAAACAAGACCAAACAATTTTAAACGTCGAATAAAAACTTGACGTTGACTGATATTAGATAAGACAACATACTCTTTTGACATGATCCCTCTTTATCGTTTAACAAAGAAGATAAAATTTTTAACTTTATTGAAAAACCGGCTGATATATTTTCGAGCCCTTCTCCACGGATGATAAACTACGATTCGTTGTTTGATCATATCGGAATGGGTCAAAGAAGGGGTTGCTTTTAGGCAATCATCTCGAAAAAGAGATTTTAAATAATTGATTTCATCTTGAGTAAGCGGTTCAAACAAAGAACATTTCCGATAAGCTTTTCCCATCAGAAAGACCATTTTAAAATAAGCCTTTTTTTGTTCATTTTCCAATTGAACATTGGGTAAAATTAAATTTATTTTCTCATTTAAAACAGAATCAAAAAAACAGAACAAATCATCAATTTGAGGATTTTTTTTATCTTTAGGAAAGTTTCTCAAAAGGCGATCTGTGAGGAGGGGATCATCATATCCCCATCCTTTTAAATAACCTGCGATCAAGTCATGAAATTGATATAACTTTATGGTTCCCATAAGATCTCCTAGGGTAAATATTGATACGACCACACTTCCGTTAAATTTAAATTATTGTTTTTATTTTTGATAAAAGCACGTAATTCAGCTGTTTTCCCATCAGGTTTATAATCAAAAAAGAG
This sequence comes from uncultured Alphaproteobacteria bacterium, assembly GCA_949286245.1. Lineage (GTDB taxonomy): Bacteria > Pseudomonadota > Alphaproteobacteria > CAAHEQ01 > UBA3637 > CALXPF01. The sequence goes on along the minus strand of CASECF010000015.1, from coordinate 15,707 downwards.
ACGGTATCCATCAATAAATGGATTTTTCATTATAACAATATTTTTAATTTTTCCGAGAGATGTTTCCACAACCGGCACCAACGATTGGTCTTGCATTAACTTATCCAATTCTTTTCCTTTAAAATCAATCACAAATTTAATTGTTTCTTCATCTCCGGCACCTGAAACGCCCCCGATTCCGGAATACGTCGAAACAACCTCTCCCAGTCCGGATTCTAACGGATTTTCGTCTTTCATCCAATATAACCGATAATCAAATCGATATTCTTTTCCCTTTTCAAAAGGTTGTTTTGGAACAAAAAAAGCAACGACATTGTCATGTATTTCTTTATCAGAGGGGATCTCGACCAATTCCACAACCCCCTGACCGAAAGGAGATAAGGGTTCAACCCACACACTGGGACGATCTTGATAGTTTGCTTCAAAGTCTTGATAATGATCGGCATTACGATCTCGTTGCAACAATCCAAAGCCCAAGATGTTTTGATCTTCAAACGAGCTGATACGGAGATGTCGTGAATTATCCAAAGGCCTCCATAACCACTCACCTGCTCCGTTATGAATCAAAAGGCCATCACTGTCATGAACTTCCGGACGATAATCAAAAAACTTATTTTTAGTATTTTCTCCGAAAAGATACATACTGGTCAAAGGAGCAATTCCGACTTTTTGGATTTTTTCTCTTGGAAAAAGAACGGCACTAACATCTATTTTTGTCGTTAATCCGGGTCGAATAAAGAAGGAATAAGCCCCTGTTATTCTGGGACTATCCAAAAGCGCATAAACGGTTATATTCCGTACACGTTGCATGGGTCTTTTTATCCAAAACTCCTTAAAAAAAGGAAATTCCTCCCCACTTTGTAATCCCGTATCAATCGCCAATCCTCTTGCGGATAAACCATACTTTTGGTTTTGTCCCAAAGCTCTAAAGTAGCTGGCACCTAAAAAAGTAATCAACTCATCATAATAATCCGGTGTATTTAAAGGATAATGCAATCGAAATCCTGCGTAATTAATATCCTCGTTAATTTCGTAAAGTGGCTGATCATTCAATGTAAACGCCTTAAAATCATAGGGAATTTTTCTAACCTGAGAGCCTACTATTTCGTTCACTTTAACGGCGTTTTTAAAAATAGATCCCATATGAAAAAATTGGATTTCAAACGGAATATTCTTAGAAAACCAAGGTCCTTTTTCTCGAACATATCGTAAAGATCTAAAATCATCATAATCCATTTTTTCCAATTTTTCGGGGAGTTCCGATTTTTCTTCCTGATACTCTTGTTCAGCCAACAACCGCGCTTTTACAATAACATCATTGAATGAAAATACTGGCTTAGTCTCATTTGCAAAACAATCTTGTCCAAACAATAAGGCAACAACCAAGAAGAACCCCGATATTAACTTCATCATCAATCCCTTTCAATTAAAAGCCTCTTATGATACAACAAATAATCTCAAAAAAGCAAGGTTAAAAAATAAAAAGAATATTCCGACCTGTCATCTGAAGAAAGTCAATAAAACTCTTATTGAGGGGCAACTGACGATGTAAAGAGATTAAAATTTTTCTAATCACCTATCTAAAACCGGAGAAACGATCATTTTTTCTTCTTCAATTAATGATGTATTTCTTTGTGTATTCTGCCACTTATTTTTTTGAGAAGAGAGTGTCCTATTTTCGAAAAACGAATCAGGAGAGATATTTTGGGAATTTAAACTAGCTTCTTCTTGCAATCGTTCTGGTATTTCTCGCATTTCTTTGATTGATAAGACTGTCACTTAATCAAGACATTTTGATCAAAAACAAACTCTGAAACAGGCTCTCCTTGTTCATCGAATATTTCCGTTTTCCCGTGTTTTTTGCCCTCTTTAAAGTTTATTTTTGTTTTTAAAATACCGCTTTCATAATAAGTTTGAGACAATCCGTTTAATAAATCATTTTGATATATATCAATACTTTTTATAAGTCCGTTTTGATAATAATTTTTTTGCTCACCACTTAATCGACCCGAATCATAATGGGAGATCGTTTTAAGAGAACCATCCTCATAATATCGATAAAAATCTCCATCAGGGTATCCGTTTTTAATTATCGCTTTTTCTTTGATTTGACCGTTTGGATAATACACCACAAAATCCCCCTCTCGAACACCGTTTCTATAATGGCTGAGCCCCCAAATGGATCCATCCGGATAAAATAACTTTTGAACACCGTTTTCCATACCGTTTTGAAAAATCTTTTCTGCGATAAGGGAACCGTTTTCATCATATTCTTTATAAAAACCATGAGGAAGTCCGTTTTTCATTTCAATTTCAAAACTTTTCCGTCCATTTGGATGATACATGACAAGAGTTCCAACCATTTTCCCATCTTGATACAGAGCAACAAACTTAAGCTGTCCGTTTTCATAATAAGATTTTGCTTCACCCTCTTGTTGGTCATTTTGATAGGCAATTTCCGTTTCTGGTTTCCCATTTGGGAAAAAAGATCTGAATATTCCCGTTTTCAGACCATTTTTAAAAGATTCTTCCTCCATCAGAGGACCAAAATCATAATACCTGCGAACCAGACCATTCAACACACCGTTTTGATACGGTTCCTCCGATTGAAGCCTTTGATTTTCATAAAAAGTTTTAAAAATCCCATCAGCACGTCCGTTTTGATAGTATTCGATAGAGAAAGGCTGTCCATTTTCATAATAAACAATACTTTCGCCTTGAAGACGTCCGTTTTGAACATTCACTTTTGCCTTTATTTTCTTTGTGATGGGATTTAAATAGTGAATACAACCAGTAATTGGTTTAAGTGTCTTAGCAGAATAAAAAATTTCTTCTCTGATAACAACGTCTTTTCCATCAAAAAAGCTTTGAAACACTTTTTCTTGATTCTCTTCCGGCCGTTGTTCGATAAATTTGTTATCCGTATTTACTAAAACGCTGTCAGAAGCCGATCCTTGAAAAGAGATTCCCAAAAGAACTCCCAAACAAATTAAAAAGAAATTCATCCCATCTACACGCACTGTGTCAAAATCCTCTTTTAGAGTCTAAAAAATTTTTACTCTCAAAAGAGTATCAAAACCGGCCCCAAAAATCAATTTTTTTATAAATTAAATTTGAGATACAATTAAAAAACATTTATAAAGTCAGGTATTTTCAAAAAATTTTCTATTTGCTCAGATAAACCCCATCTCCTTCGCCTTAAGTAAAATCTGAACACGATTTTGAACGTGAAATGCTCTTAATAACGAACTCACATGCATTTTAATTGTGGGCTCGGCAACGCCCAGATTATGGGCAATTTGTTTATTAGAAAGCCCAAGCCCCAACTGTTTCAGAACGCTTACCTGCCTTTCGGACAAAAAAACGCCGTTTCCAAGATCGTAATTCTCTTTTCGATACAATGCTCCATTTTCCATAAATCCCCCTTTATTTCTTTAATTCTTGTTCTGCCTGCTCAATTTTCTTCTCAAGACAGGAAATCTGACGAGAAAAAAGATGCAGTAATGCTTCATGCCCATTGTTTTTAGACCAATCTTCAAGTTTTTTTAAGTATTTTAATTTAACCTTTTTAACTTCCAACGCCAACCGCTTGATCGACACAGGTATTTCACGCCAAGATTCATGCATTTTTTGTTTTAATAACCACCTTTCCTGAGGAATAATTTTATTATCATGATCCCTATCAATGCGCATCAGATTTTCCTCCTCGTATAATAAAAAAAACAAGCTGATAGCCTGAATATATCAACAAAAGAATACAACAGGCCATCAAGACCAAAATTTTACCGATCATACGTCCCCCGATATCAACTTAAAAGAGCAAGCAATTTAAAATACACTCTTTAGTTGTGTTTTTTTAATGAGATTGTCAAGAGCATAGAATTTTTTTCTTAAACAAAAAGCTGTTAAATAAAGATTGAAACGCAAATTATTTTAAGATAAACTAAGAAAAATTGATAAAATTATACACACCATTTTCAAAAGGATCCGAAATGTTCAAGCTAAAAGAAACAAATATCTCTTCTCAAAAATCGGCAAAAAAACACATTTCATATCAGTTATTTTCTCTTAATCCGAAAAGATTCCTAGTTTTTTTTTCATGTTGTATTTTACTCGGAATAGTTTTAAACACTCCGTCAATTTATGCACAAAATCAAGTTTCTTCGGAAAAAGCCGGTCCCAAACGACCTTTTTTTTCTGTTTATGAGTCGGAGGAATTGACGCTTCAAGATGGAAAATATTACACAAAAGAAGGCACTCTTGCGACAGGGGAGCTGATTAAACGAGATGAAAATAACCATATTTTTTTACAAGCATCACTCGTTGATGGGATTTTTTCGGGTCAATCCATCGCCTACTATCCTTCGGGTCGGAAAGCCCAAGAAGTCACGCTTCAAAACGGAAAAGCGACAGGGCTCATGGTTCGATATGACGAAAACGGAACGATTGTACAAAAGATACCCATGAAAGATGATCACATTGTCGGAATTGTCCAAACATATTACCCCTCAGGAAAGCTGTATCAAGAACTTCAATATGTGGAAAATCAACAAAACGGTTTTTCCCGTGAATACAATGAGCAAGGAGTTCTTATTCGAGAAGCGAATTATCAAAAAGGGAAATTAAACGGGCCCTTTAAAGCCTATGATAATAACGGAAAGCTTAGATATGAAGCCTTTTTCAAAAACGGTAAAAAAGAAGGAGAAGAAACAGGATATTACGAAAACGGATCCAAATCCTTTGAACGTTTTTATCAAAACGGTCAGGTAGAAGGAGAGGACATAACTTACGATAAGAAGGGTCGTCCGATGACAAAATCTCTTCGCCGAAACGGACAAGCGAACGGAGAACAACTTTTATTTTATCCAAATGGGCAAATTCGGGTTCGTATGCAAAGCGAAAACGGTTTACCGATCGGAGAGGTTCATATTTTTAATGACAAGGGCGATCTGATTCAAACCTTATCCGCAAATGATCCGACCCTCCAAGAAGAGCTCACAAAGCTTCTTGATCAAATTCCTTCTTTATTTGATACAGAAGAATAGATTTGTTTGATACAGAACAGTGGGTGATTTTCGAAATAGATTTTTTCAATATTCCTGAGTTTTCAGACAAAGCTCAGACATTAGATCTGTCGGATATACCCAATACGTTTTGAAAGATTTTGTCCCAAGCAATTTACTTTTTTTTCAAAAAAGCAATAACAGCCGTCACGGCAGCCGGCGTAATTCCGGTCATTCGCATCATAGCCCCGATTGTCTCGGGTCGTGTTTTTGTCAAGCGTCCGATGACTTCATTGGAAAGGCCTCCGATGTGTCGATAATCCGTTTCAAAGGGAATACGCAAGGCCTCATCTTTTCGAAAAGCCTCAATATCCACTCGCTGACGGATCAAATATCCCTGATAACGTCCCTCAATTTCCAACTGTTCAGCCACATCTGTTCGAATTTTTCCCAAATTCGGCCAAGCCCGAACCAAATCATTCCAAGTGACCCCCTGATATGAGAGCAAATCAAACGGGGTCCGTTTTTGTCCGTCTGCATTGACATTAAATCCAAGTCGGTTCAATTCTTTAGGGGTATGAGAAAGTGATTGAACAAGCGAGCGAGCTTCTGTCAACAAGTGATTTTTTTCTCGAAAGATTGTTGCTCGATTTGATTGGACACATCCACAATCGATTCCTTTTTGAGTTAATCTCAAATCGGCATTATCCGCACGCATACTTAATCGATATTCCGCTCGTGAAGTAAAAAGACGGTAGGGTTCATCCACACCTAATGTTGTAATATCATCAATCATAACACCTAAATAACTTTCCGCCCGATCAAAAACCAAGGCTCGGTCAGTATCCAAAGCATTTAAGGCGGCATTCACACCGGCCACAAGTCCCTGACCGGCAGCTTCTTCATAGCCGGTTGTTCCGTTAATTTGACCGGCCAAATAAAGACCTTTAACTTTTTTTGTTTCCAAAGTTGTTTTGAGTTCCCTCGGATCCACAAAATCATATTCTATGGCATAAGCATATCTCAAAATTTTAACTTTTTCCAATCCGGGGATCGTGCGTAAAAAAGCCTCCTGAACATCTTTAGGCAAAGAGGTAGAAATACCGTTTGGATAAATACTGTTTCCGTCACGTGTTTCGGGTTCCAAGAAAATATGATGAGATTCTCGACCGGCGAATCGAACCAACTTATCCTCAATACTGGGGCAATATCTGGGGCCGATGGATTTAATTTGCCCCGAATATAAAGGCGCACGATCTAAATTATCTAAAATAATTTGATGTGTTTTAAGCGTTGTGTGAGTAATAAAACACGGAACTTGTTTCGGATTAAAGTGTGTTGTCAAAAAAGAGAAGGGTTTTGGGGGATTATCACCGTCTTGTCGTTCACACTGTGACCAATCTATGGTATCTCGATCCAAGCGAGCGGGTGTTCCTGTTTTAAGGCGTCCGACATTAAAACCCATTTGAATTAAATCTTTTGTAATTCCAAAAGAAGCTTTCTCACCATATCGTCCTCCCGATGTTTGTTCGGGACCGACATGCATGATTCCGTTTAAGAAGGTTCCTGTCGTTAAAATAACGCATCTGGCATATATCGGCTCTTGATCAACAACAACGCCCAAAATTTGATCTTGTTCCCATAGCAACCCGTCAACCGATCCCTCTTGAATACTCAGATGTTCATAATCAGAGAGAATTTCTTGCATTTTTTGGCTGTAAAGGGGTTTATCCGCTTGCGCACGAGGGCCTTGAACGGCAGGTCCTTTTGACTGATTTAGAATTCTAAATTGAAGTCCCGTTTCATCAATCACACGAGCCATCACACCATCCAGCGCATCTATTTCACGAACAAGGGTTCCCTTTCCAAGCCCCCCAATAGCCGGATTACAAGACATATCGGCAATTGTAGATCTATGGTGCGTAATCAGAAGAGTCTCAGCACCGGTTCTTGCGGCAGCTGCACAAGCCTCACATCCGGCATGCCCCCCACCGACAACAATAACATCATATGTTTTTTTCATTCGGCCACTCAATTTTAATGGATCATAAATAATAAAAAGATTGTCAAAAATTGTATTCTTTTTCCAAAAAATTTCAAGTCTTTTTTAGTTTTTCTTTCATGATTTCGTCCAAACAGATAAAAGGGAATACGAAATAAAAATGTCTTGTAAACAGTCACCAAAATATCAATATAAGCTTTTCACCCTAAAAATGATTTTTATTTTCTACAAATTTTAAATTGTAATCCCAAATTTTTTTATTTCCCGATACAAAAATCCCGAAAAATAATATCCAGCAAATCATCCGTTTCAATTCGACCGGTAATGCGCCCCAACGCTCTGGCTGCTAATCTTAAATCCTCGGCCTTTAGCTCCAACTCCTCTGTTTTTAAAGAATGCTGAAGAGAGAAAAGGCACTCTTTAAGAGCCACTCGATATCGTTCACGGGTAATAACCCCTTCCGATTTAAAAGAAAATGTTTCTTGTAGTTTCTGTTTAATGAGATCCCACAAAGTATCCAATCCCTCTCCCGTTTTCGCACTTAAAGCCAGACCGTTTTTAGGGAGCCCCTGATATAAATCGGACTTATTCCAAATCGAAATAACCGATTCATTTTTTAAATCCGCCGGAACCGTATCACTTTCAGAAGGGTCAGTTAAATCACGAACCAACAAAATCAAATCAGCCTCTTTTGCTTTTTTTACGGCACGCCTGATTCCCTCGGCCTCAATTTCTTCATGAGCCTCCCTTAATCCGGCTGTATCGGCTAAAATGACAGGAAATCCATCCACATCCAAATGCACCTCAACAACATCTCGTGTCGTTCCGGCTGTTTGAGAAACAATAGCAACCTCTTTTTGGGAAAGAGCATTAATCAGGCTGGATTTACCGGCATTTGGTTTTCCGACCAAAGCGATCTGAAAGCCGTCTCGCAATCGTTGCCCCTTGTGTTGATCATTCAGATGGGTCTGTATTTGTGAAATAAGATTTTCAATATCATGGTTTATTTGGAGATATTTTTCAGGCGGAATATCTTCTTCAGGAAAATCAATAAAAGCTTCCAGATAGGCCATATGATGCATCAAGTTTCGACGCCATTTTTCATAAAGGCGTCCTAAATTACCTTCCATTTGAAAAAGAGCCTGACGACGTTGTTGCTCTGTTTGAGCATCAATAAAATCCATAAGCCCTTCTGCTTCTGTTAAATCCATTTTTCCGTTAATAACGGCTCGTCTTGAAAATTCGCCTCTTTCGGCTGGCCGACAAGAAGGAAACGTTGATAAAACAGAGAAAATTCGATTGATAACACTCCGTCCGCCATGAACTTGCAATTCAACGACATCTTCTCCGGTAAAACTGTGAGGAGCCTTAAAATACAAACAAAGTGCATGGTCCAAAACATTTTTTTCCGAATCTCTTAATGTTCGAAAATAGGCATATCGAGGGATCGGATTTTCTAATCCCGTTAAATTTTTCAAAAGACTCAAACTGTTCGAACCGGAAATACGAATAACAGCCACACCTCCCTTTCCCATTCCGGAAGAAAGGGCGTAAATTGTGTCCGTTAAGCAATAAGAAGGTGTTTCATTCATCTTTTAACTCCCTTTCAATAAGCTTTTTTAAATTTTCCGATCACCATCAGTCGCTTCATTTATCTACCGACTTTAAAAATTATAAATTTTATAATTTGTTCAAAACCTTAACAAATTGAGCTCGCACCAGATCGATTCCTTTCTTTTTTTCCGAGCTGGTCAGAAGGATTTCCGGATAACAAGCGACGTGAGTTTTGGCAATTTCTTTCGTTTTATGAAAAACTTCTTCTATTTGTCGAGCGGTAATTTTATCGATTTTTGTCAAAACGATCTGATAACTAACCGCAGCCGTATCAAGCATTTTCATAATATTTTCATCTACTTTTTTAATTCCATGCCGGCTATCAATCAACAAGAAAACTCGCTTTAATTGAACACGACCTCTTAAGTAATCATGAATCAGACGTGTCCAAGATTGAACGGTTTTTTCCGGAGCTTGAGCATATCCGTACCCCGGCAAATCAACAATAAAAAAGGATTCATTCACATGAAAAAAATTAAGCTCCTGTGTTCGACCGGGAGTGTTGGATGTTCTAGCCAATCCCTTAACTCCGGTGACGGCGTTGATCAAACTGGATTTTCCCACATTAGATCGACCGGCAAACGCAAATTCATCTTGATCTCCTTGTGGCAACTGCTGAACAAGAGCCACTCCTTGAGAGAAAACGGCTCCGTTTTTAAAAAGCGCATTACCGTCTTCCACAAGGCTCTGTGTCAATTCATGCAAAGACTGTGAGGACATTTAATCCACTCCTACCTTTTTCATAATGTATTTTTGTTGAGCGATCGAGAGAATATTGCTCCAGGTCCAATAAATAACCAATCCGGCAGCAAAATTTCCCAACATAAACGTAAAAATAACAGGCATCCATTTGAGAACGGCTGCTTGAGAGGGATCTGTAGGAGCCGGATTTAATTTTTGTTGCACATACATAGTCACGCCCATCAAAATCGGCCAAACACCTAAATTGAGGAAAGACGGAATAGGCCACGGCATATATCCGAACAAGGTGAAGACAGAGGACGGATCCGGAACAGACAGGTCATGTATCCAACCAAAGAAGGGAGCCTGACGCATATCCAACGAGACAGACAAAACCTTATAAAGGGCAAAGAAAATAGGAATCTGAATTAAAAGCGGAAGGCAACCGGAAGCCGGATTAACCTTCTCTCGTTTATACAAATTCATCATTTCAATTTGAAGTCTTTGTCGATCATCTTTAAAACGCTCCTGTAAAGCTTTCATCTTGGGTTGGAATTTGCGCATTTTTGCCATACTTTCATATGATTTTGTTGCAATCGGCAACAAAGCAATTCGAATGAGAGTCGCAAAGACCAAAATCGCAAGTCCCATATTGCCTAACAAACCATAGAGCCAGTTCAAAAAGGCCAAGAAAGGTTTTGTTAGGAAATAGAACCAGCCGAAATCAATACTTAAATCAAATCTCGGAATACCCAATTTTTCCTGATAATCATTGATAAGATCTATATCTTTAGCACCGGCGAAAGTTCTGGTTGTTTGCGTAATCGTTTGACGAGGTTCAATCTGCATCCCTGCCGTTTCAAAAGAGGCTTTAAACCAATTATCTTTCAAATGGACAAAAGACACATTCACTTTTTGAGCTTGATCCAAAATCAAAATTGTCTGCCAATATTTATCCGTCAATCCAAACCAACCACCCGTTGTTTCTTTAAAAAAGCCATCATCTTGAACATCAGCGTATTTTTCTTCCTCCAAGCGACCATTTAAAACACCCGTAAATCCTTCATGAACGGTCGAAAGCGGTTTAGCATGATCAATGGCTCTCACAATTTGTCCCGTCAATGAAACAAAAACAGGAGTTTCTTTCAAATTGGTCAAACGATCCGTCATTGTAATCATATACGCCTCATCCATAGAGATGGTTCGCTCAATTTTAATATCTTGATTTTCAAACGTCAAAACGAGCGGCGTTTCCGGTGTCAAATCCGATGTTGAAGCCTTCCATTGATCTCCGACAACCGGCATAACGGCATTGGAGCTCATCCATGAAAATTGCGTGTAAAAGTCTTTATTTAACAAGACAACATTTGGACTATCAGGTGCAGTCGTTTCCTTGTATGTCGATAAAGAAAGAGCATTAATTCCACCGTTTGAAATATCAAAAGAACCGCGAATCAAGGGATTTTCCATCGGGACGGAAAGATCTTTTTCAGAGAGTTCCAAAGAAACCGGATCATTTTTTTCTTTTGAAGAATCGGTCATCACCGCCTCTTGAGCGACCGTTTCCGGTAACGGATCGGGAGACGTAACGGGAACCGAAACAACCTCTGATTTTTGAGAGGGGAAGACCCAATCAAATGCGAATAAGGCCACCAAAATTAACAAAAGAGCCAAAAGTAAATTTCGCTGTTCTTCTTTAAAATCATCCATTTTTTTTGTCATTTTTCTTCCTTTTACAAGCACTGAACAAGTTCATTTATTTTTTATCTTCAAAATATTCCGTTTCTTTTTGTGAGGAATTGGCTTAGGAACGGGATCATATCCCCATCCGCCCCACGGATGACATCGCAATATTCGTTTGGCGGACAAGATAGCACCTTTTATCGGTCCATGCAACAAAAAAGCTTCACGAGCATATTCCGAACAAGTCGGTCTAAAGCGACAACAGGGGGTTTTTAAAGGCGAAATAAAGAGCTGATAGAGACGAATAAGAAGCAACAGGAGAGTTTTTATCCCGCTTATAAAGATTTTTTGATATAATTTCCACAAAGATCTTTTCATCACACCTCTTTTATGCAGATTTTAAAAATCAAGTCTTTCACAATCCCTCCTCCAACAACACATTTTTCGATCCTTAAATTCAGCGAATATGTCCCCGCATCACCACTCAAAAATTTTTCAGATCATTCAATTTTCAAGAGAGATAAAAGTCAATTTTAATAAAACCATTTTAGCTTAATCACTCGCCTTATTTTATTTTTTAAAAGATTTTATCATACATTTTTTATTGATTTTTATTCTTAAGATTTTTCAAAAATCGTCGTTTCGCTTTCTTTTTTTTACTCATTGCCTGCTTCATAAAAGCATCCTGACCACCGATTTTTTGTCCCGAAGATTGAGCTTGCTCTACCTGTTGCCGAATCATTTTTAGGGCCTGATTCAAATCTTGGCAAAGATCTAAAAAATTTTTATCCAAAGAAGATTTTCTCCCGATAACAACATAATCGAATCCAGCTAATCCTTTAGATCCGAAATTCAGGCGAACCACCTCTCTTAAACGTCTTCGAATACGATTACGTATAACGGCATGACCCAATTTTTTAGTTGTCGTAAATCCGACTCTGGTCGGATTATCCGGCAACAAATTAGGAGAAGCTTGAAGAATTAAGCCACCGGAGACGGCTTTCAAGCCACTGGCGGCAGCCGCCATAAAATATTTTCGTTTTTTGATTCGTTCTAATTGAAAGGCCATAAACTTCTTCTCACTAAAAAAGGGACAATCAAAAATGTCCCTTTAAGAAATAAACACCATATTTATCTCTTCAGTTTGTACTAAGCACTCAAATACTTACGTCCCTTACGGCGACGAGCATTTAAAACTCTACGTCCGCCGACTGTTGCCATTCTGGCACGGAATCCGTGACGGCGTGTACGAACCAGCTTACTTGGTTGATATGTGCGTTTCATTTGACTTCTCCTTGTACCACGGCCAATGACAAAAACAAACAATCACTCCCCTGTTTTTGTCTCAGCCCTTATTATTGAACAGTTCTCACCCGTTTAAAAAACAAAAGGTTCTTTCTTATACTTTTTTTTTCTTCAAAAGTCAAGAGATTTTATTTGCATGGAACAAAAATAAAAACTTTTCAAAAAAAAATCCACCCCTACTCCATCAAAAGACACAAGCGAAAGAAGGTTTTTTCTTAAATTTTAACCTTGGGCACCAAAAGAAAGTCTTGTTTCAATAATATTGGTTTCATTCACCTTTAGCCCTTCCTTTTAATCAACCGACCACATTCTTCAGATATCAAAAAATCTTTAAGATCGCTCACGTTCTTCTTCTCTCGAAAAATTGAAACCGAGCATTTTATTCAGTTCTGACTCCACAATCACCTGATGATGTTTTAAGTGGGAGAGAAAAATCTCCACATCAAAAAAAATCTTTAAGATCGCTCACGCTCCTCTTCTCTCGAAAAATTGAAACCGAGCATTTTATTCAGTTCTGACGCCACAACCACCTGATGATGTTCCAAGTGGGAGAGAAAAATCTCCACATCAAAAAATCTTTAAGATCGCTCACGTTCTTCTTCTCTCGAAAAATTGAAACCGAGCATTTTATTCAGTTCTGACTCCACAACCACCTGATGATGTTCCAAGTGGGAGAGAGCAATCTCTACTCGATTCTCCATTTCACTTCTTTCTTCCGGAGACAATTTAGCCAATTCTTGTCGTAGCAACGGGAAAGAGGCGTACATCCTCTCAGTTGAAGACGTAAGACTTTCAAGCAGATCTCTGGCTTTTTTCTGTTTTTCCACATCGGTTGACTTAAAAAACAACTTCACCCTTTTAGGAATAACTTGAAGAACCTTTTCCTGCTCTTCATTCTCCAATCGATTAAAAATTTTAGCTTTTGCAACGGCCCGATTAATCAGAATATAGCATCTATGCAAATGAGCCAACAACCGTTTAGCCGCCATATACTGAGGAGAGCTCGAATCCGTTATGGATAATTTTCGCTCTACTTCAGCCGCAATAAAATACTCCAGCAAGATATCTTTTTCCAAAGCACTCATTTCAGACAGCTCAGCATCCGTGACAACTCCGTCCCGAAAAACACCGATAATAAAATCCAAAATGTCCTGATATCGAGAAATTTCCGGATGTCGAGATAAACTTTCATATTCGGGCACTTCATCTTCATAATCCAATGCCATGGCACACCTCTCTTTCAATCTCCCTGATTTCAGTATAAAAAACTTTAAAATGAAAAGCAAGCAGAAAGAGACCCCCCAAAAAAATCAGGGCGAATATTTTGAAGCCATGGAATGAAATAAAATAAAAAAGAGCATCAAATAAAGAGAATATCTTAATTTTGATATTCTCCTTAAAAACATTATATTTTGTTATTCACGCTCACGACCTTGGGCACGAAACCGCATTACAGCCATATTTTCAAAAGCTTTTTCAAAAGCCTGATCATTTTCATGAACAGACATTTTTTGAACAACATGTTCAATCTTTTGATCCAATTCGGAGCGAACATGATCCGGAATACGATCCAAAACTTTTGATTTCATAACAGAGGCCTGAGCTTCAATTCTCCTTTCCGGAGAACTTAATTCCTGAAGCAGAAGAGTTCCGGCCAAAGTTGTTGAGATATCTAAAGCACCTTTCATGATCGGTTCGCCCATTGAACGATTTAACTCGGCTGTTTTTTGATCATGCATGTCTTCATTTGCGTTTCGACCAATAGCTTCGGCCCGATCCATCAAAATATAGCATCGATGCAATTGGGCTCTCAATCGTTCGGCAGCATCTCTTTGAGGAGATCCGTAAGGCAATTTTTCGGCTTTTTTAAGCATATCCTCGACCAACATATATTCCAACAAAACATCATTTTCCGTTGAGGAAAGCATTTTCATTTCCTCATCCGTGACAACTCCGTCTTGAAAAACATTTTCAACCATTGCGAGCAAATCTCGATATCGATAGTTTTCAACTTCCCAAACCTGATATCCGGGGATTTTAATTTCATCATATAATTCTAAAGCCATAAGAACCTCCTTTTCTTTTATTTAATATCGAAACCATTATTTTGTCAATTCTTTTAGTACGGAAAACGGATTTTTTTTCTCATCTGAGTATTTTTCCTCATAATATTCAAAATACCCTTCTGTTTTTTTGGGAAACGGATCTAAATTCAATCCGAATTGTTCGGAGATAACATCCTTTAGATTGATTCTTCCGTTTTGAACCGGTTCCACATAATCCTCGTCCATATCAACATCATAGGTTTTTGATTCGGCCAAAGCTCTGGGTCTATCTGTAAATAAAGCTATAAAATCAATATTCATATTTTGATCGAACGGTTCATTTGAAACGATACAGATCTGTTGGAAAGAAGCCTTCAAAAGTCCTTTTATTTCAATTACCTCTCCTATCCGTGTTATTTTAAGATCTGCGACAAGAGATGAAAGAAGGGGTAATTCATAAAATTCCGCCAATACCTCTCTCTCCTTTTGGGAAGCCTCCAGCAAAAGATTTTTTGGTTTTTGAGTAATTTGTCTTGTTTCGAGGAGGAAAGAAATACCTTTATCGGCTTCTTTTAATTTTTGCTTCTCATTTAAATTTTTCATTGACGATCCTTTTTCTTTTTCTTATATTATCGTGGTTATAATGTAGCAAAGAAGGGAAAAATGTTCAAGCATCTTATTTACACCTTACTTTTAGGGTCTGCGTTTTTTTTAAGCTCATGCGGTCTTGAGACATACCAAAGCGGTGATTTACCGCCACAAAAGAGATTAGATGCCGTTAAAGCCGGCATGACGAAGGAACAAATTATCCGTATTTTGGGGACTCCAGCCGTCACAAATAAAGTCAGCGAAACCGATTTTTTTATTTATGCACGCATCAAAAAAGAAAGTCAGGCTTTTTTAGAACCGAAAGAAACGGAGCGAGATGTTTATGTTATTACATTTAATCAAGAGGGAACAGTTAAAGCGATTGATCATTTGACACTTCAAGAAGCCAGACACGTTGCTTATGACTCAAAAACGACACCGGTTGGCGGTAAAGAGCTTTCTGCATTTGAACAAATCGTTCAAAACTTTGGTCGCTATAATGCCGGAGGACAGGACAGTACGGTTCGTCGTTAAATTTTTTCCATCAAGTTTTCGTCATCCGGTTTAGAGCTGCTATTACTCGCCGAGTGTTGTTTTGGCAAGAGAGATCTGACGATATATGCTCTTCGCTTCATTATTTACAATGGCTTAATTATGATTTGTATATGAGAGCACACCACAATTTATATACTCTATTGTGCTATTAAGTCTGCCTTAAATATAATTTTCGGAAATTATGCATTCATTAGGTTTAGGAGTGATGGAATTTTTCTCATAAGGCAGGAT
>CASECF010000014.1 GCA_949286245.1 uncultured Alphaproteobacteria bacterium | reverse complement strand
CGTCCTCGATTCTCTCGGACCGCCTTCGGCGTCCACTCGCTTGGCTCGTGAGCAAACCCTCTTCTCGGGTTCTTATCCTTCCCCCACAACCAAAAAAACCACCGTTTCCGGTGGCTTATATTGGAGCGGGTGAAGGGATTGCTCGGCGTTGCCTCGTCCTCGATTCTCTCGGACCGCCTTCGGCGTCCACTCGCTTGGCTCGTGAGCAAACCCTCTTCTCGGGTTCTTATCCTTCCCCCACAACCAAAAAAAACCACCGTTTCCGGTGGCTTATATTGGAGCGGGTGAAGGGATTCGAACCCTCGACATCAACCTTGGCAAGGTTGCGCTCTACCCCTGAGCTACGCCCGCATCTCAAAATAGATCTTTTTTATGCCACACTTTTATAAAAAAATCAAGAAAAAAAACGATTTTTACCTCTTTTTTTGTTAATTGTTTGATTTTGTGTTGTTTTTTTATGTTTATTGAATGAGTTGTTCTTAAAAGTTTTTATTTGACGGCAAATGTTTTTGTTGCAGGATTTTTGTTCCCTTTTTATACTAAAAGAGGTATCTATTAAAAAACAATGTAAAGAGGATAATATGATATTGGAAGAAACGCCTTATGTTCGTCCTTCTTGGGATGAGTATTTCTTGGAAGTGATGCACGCCCTTTCAAAAAGGGCAACGTGCTCCCGCGGTCGGACGGCATGTCTTATTGTAAAGGATAATCAAATTATTGTCTCCGGATATGTCGGATCTCCTCCGGGATTGCCTCATTGTGATGAAGCGGGACATTTAATGAAAAAGGTTGTTAATGAGGATGGAACGATTTCGGATCATTGTGTCAGAACAATCCATGCCGAGCAAAATGCATTATGTCAGGCTGCAAAACGAGGTGTATCCGTGGATGGCGGAACACTCTATTGTAAATTAGCTCCATGTCGAACCTGTGCCATGCTTCTGATTGCTGCCGGAATAAAACGAGTCGTTGCCGAATATCGATATCAAAAAGGATCGGAAGCGGAAGAGATGATGAAGTCTGTCGGAATTCAAATAGACTATATCCATGATGAGGTATTGACTTATAAATAGAAAGTCTTTTATGAAAAGCTCTTTGAAGGCTGTGTAAAAAAAACGAATCGTCTTTTTCGATCAAGAGAGAATCTTTTTTGGGGGTTGATCATTATGATGATGATTTAAAAATGATAGTCTGAATCTTTTGAAGATCTTCCCATGCATGTTTTTTTTGATTTTGATTGAGAATTAAAAATTCTGGCGCAAAAGTTGTAAACACAGGAAAATCCATGCCATTTTCGGATTTGTATGTTAATTTTTGTTGTCTTGCCCTTGAGAGCGTTTCTGTTTCAAATAACATGGAAAGAGGTAAGGATCCGAACAAAATTAAAAAATCAGGGCGTATGATTTCAATCAAGCGATCAACAAATGGATGGCAGAGAGAAATTTCCGTTTGTGTCGGTTTTCTGTCTCCGGGCAGTCTCCAAGGGATGACCGGTGCGATGTAGGTGTTTTTATCCGGAAATAAACCAATAGCAGCACTCATTTTTAATAATAAATGACCTCCATCGCTTTGAAATAAGTCGCCCGATCGTTCATCCGCCGTTTTGGGGGAATCAAACAGACATAAGACGGAGGGATTATCTTTTTTGCCTGTACCGATAAAGACGTGTGATGCCGTTTTTTGAAGAGCACAAATATTATTTTCTTTAAGCGTTATTTCTAAGTCGGCCAGAGTCTGACACCGTTTAGCCAATTGATGGGCTTTTGAAAGTAATGTGTCATGGGGAGATGTGTCAGTTGAGTTCACAATATCTGGTTTGTTTACACATTTATTCGGGACGAATGAAAAATTCTTATCACTCTTTGGAAGTGCACTCGATTCGGAGTTGACGAATGAGAAATTCTTATCATTCTTTTGAAGCACACCCGATTCGGAGTTAGGGATCAATCCCGATCCATGATCAGGAGAAACGGCAGTCATTCGATTCATCGGGGTTTCTTGTACAAGTTCCGTGATGCCGGCGCATATAAACCAATTTAAAATTTGAATTTTATCCATTTTTCTCTTCTTTTTTCTTGAGAAGAATGATATCATATCTTTAAATAAAGATAAAGAGATTTATGGCGGGATGTTTATTGTGAGAAATTTTATTCTTTGGAGTGTATGTTTTTTTCTGATCGCTTGTGGGCTAACGACTCGTGTTTTACAGCATCAGTCTGTTGAAAAAAACATTCAAATGGCGAATCTCCCTGTTGGTTCACGGAGCCTCTCTTTTCCTGTGGTTGAAGGACAAGTCGATTATGGCGCCTATTTGGCTGGATTAATGGCCCGAAACCATCAGGATATTGAAACAATGACAAATTATCTAATGAGGGTTTTAAAAACAGATCCCGATAATGTGGAGGTGTTGGAGGAGGTTTATTTTTTCAACATGATCTATGGCCGATTTGATCAAGCGATCCCCTTTGCCGAACGGTTGAATAAATTAAAACAAAATGGGCTGTTTGTCGATCACGCGATATTAACATATTGGATTCAACAAGGACATTATAAAGAAGTTTTAACGGCTCTGGATCAGAAGGAATTTTCATCTTTTAGTCCCCTTTTCGAGGCTTTGATTCGGGCGTGGACGTTGGCGGGTTTGCACCAAACAAAGGATGCCATCACCGCTCTTTCTTCTTTGAATACAAAAGAGATGAAGTCGCTTTACCTTTACCATGCCGGTCTCATTTACAATTATGCCGGACAACCGGAAAAGGCAGAAAAATTATTTAAACAATTAGAAAAAACAGATATTCCCTCTCCCACTGCTTTCTTATTTATACCCGCTTTTTTTGAGAAAGGGAATCAGTGGAACGATACAAACCCGCTTTTCCAAAAATATGGGACTATTCCTTTAGACGGAGATCCTTTGTTGTTTGAAACCGTCGGTAGAAAATATCTGGCGGGTATGATTGATTCTCCTCAAAAAGGAATCGCGGAAGTCCTGTTTGAGGGATCTCTTACGGAAGAAGCTAAAGGAGATATTCCGAGAGCCCTTTTGTTGAATGTCATGATGCGGGCTTTGGATAAAGAATCTTTTTTGGGATTGGTTTTGGGGGGCCGTTTATACACACAACTTCAAAATTATGATTTGGCTTTTTATTTGTACAATCAAATCAAATCTCCGAATGAAATAACTCTTTTTAATAAGGTTTTTTCTTTGCTGATGATGAAGCAACCGGATCAGGCATTGGAGCAATTAAAACAGATGAGCCCAAAAAGTTCTCAGTATCCGGTCTTATTGGCTATGTTGGGAGGGGTTTATGCTGAAATGGAACAATACCAAAAAGCACTTGAAATTTATAATCAACTGTTGCCTCTTGTCCAAAATATACTCCCGCCGGAAGAATTGGCACAGATTTATTCGGCGCGTGGATTGCTTTTGTGGAAAAATAACAAAGAGACCGAAGGAACTTGTGATTTTGTCTTGGCTTGGAAGCTGGATCCCAAAAATCCGATTATTCTAAATCAGGTTGGATATATGTGGGTTGATGAGGAAAGCAATATCGAACAAGGAGTCCAATTATTGGAAGAAGCGAATCGACTGAGTCCGAAAGATCCTTTTTATATGGATAGTTTAGCTTGGGGATATTTTAAACAAAAGAAATATGAAAAAGCATTGCCGTTGGCGGAAAAGGCAACAGATTTAATGCCCGGAAGTTCTTTGGCAAATGCCCATTTGGGTGAAATTTATCTGGCATTGGGTCGAAAAAGAGAAGCCTTCTACCAATTTGAAAAGGCTCTCATGTTGGATTCGGATTTGACACCCGATTTAAAAAGTAAATTGCAAGAACAGATTCAAACCCTGTCTTTAAATAATAAATAAAGATCACAAAATAATAAATATCAAAAGTGTTTGTTCCTTTATTGGAGTTGAGTGGTATTGCGATAGATTCGAAATCGATCGAGTTTTGTGAAGAATATAATCTAAATTGGTTTGTAAAAAGATTAAAATGAGGGGACTATTTTTTGTTTTTGGTGTGAATTTAATAAACATAAAGACTAATAATTGGCGAAATAATTATTAAAATCAATAGTTTTTCAAAAAGAGGCAAAAAAGTGGGAAAAAAGATAAAAAAGGTGTTGACAAAGGGGATAAAATCTGGTAGAGTGACACTCACCTTGACGGGAAAGGTTAAGGAAGGGTTAAGAAGAGATTTTTAACTTTGAGTTGATAGAGTTAGTAGATAGGGAAGAGAAACGGATGCACGGGTAGCTGTTAGTGTTGGAGCATTGATGGGTGTTCGTGCAAGCTATAGAGACGGAAGTGTATAGGAATATATATGGTAAGTTTTTGTAGGGTTTCTGTTAAGACTTTAGTTTAAGT
>CASECF010000013.1 GCA_949286245.1 uncultured Alphaproteobacteria bacterium | reverse complement strand
TTTATCGTATATCATTAAACTGCTTTTTCCCTTAAGAAATCCCATTACGCTGCTGATAGAGCGTTTGGGAGGAATTTCGATTAACATATGTACGTGGTCTGAACACACTTCTGCTTCGATTATAGTTATATCCTGCCACGCACATAATTGTCTTAATATCGCTCCTATTTCTAAACGGCGAGACCCGTAGAACGCTTTCCGACGATATTTTGGCGCGAAAACAACGTGATACTTGCAATTCCACGTCTGTGTGCTAATGTATGATTTGTCATAATTAAAATCCTTTGTTATTTACGTTAAAACACTGGTCAGACTCTCGTACACTTTATAATAACAAAGGATTTTTTCTATGCATAGCTGTAAGCTTTTCGGAACCACCGGCCCAGCCGGTGGTTTTCGGTTTACAATAAAAAAGCCTCGTCAACGACGAGGCTTTTTTGTTATTTCGATTTCAACTATTCAACGATTTTGGAAACAACACCGGCTCCAACCGTGTGTCCGCCTTCACGAATAGCAAAACGTAAACCTTCATCCATAGCAACCGGAACAATCAATGTCACAGTTAATTTAACATTATCACCCGGCATAACCATCTCAACTCCGGCAGGTAATTCAATTGTACCCGTCACGTCTGTTGTACGGAAATAGAATTGAGGACGATAGTTTGCAAAGAATGGAGTATGACGACCACCTTCATCTTTGCTCAAAATATAAACCTCAGATTCAAATTTTGTGTGCGGAGTAATTGTTCCCGGAGCAGCCAAAACTTGACCACGTTCAACTTCATCACGTTTCGTACCACGCAACAAGACACCAACGTTATCACCGGCTTCACCTTGATCCAACAATTTACGGAACATTTCAATACCCGTACATGTTGTCTTTTGTGTCGGACGCAAACCAACGATTTCAACTTCGTCACCGACTTTCAAAACACCACGTTCCACACGACCTGTCACAACCGTACCACGACCGGAAATGGAGAAAACATCTTCAATCGGCATCAAGAACGGTTTATCTTTTGGACGATCCGGTTGCGGAATGTAATTATCAACAGCTTCCATCAATGCCAAAATAGCATCTTTTCCGATCTTCGGATCACCACCATCCAAAGCAACTTTGGCGGAACCACGGATAACAGGAATATCATCACCCGGGAATTGATAGGAAGATAATAATTCACGAACTTCCATCTCAACCAAATCTAACAATTCAGCATCGTCCACCATATCGACTTTATTCATGAAAACAACAATGGCAGGAACACCAACTTGACGAGCCAACAAAATGTGCTCACGTGTTTGAGGCATCGGACCATCAGCTGCAGATACGACCAAAATAGCACCATCCATTTGAGCAGCACCGGTGATCATGTTTTTAACATAGTCAGCGTGTCCCGGGCAGTCAACGTGTGCATAGTGACGATTAGCTGTTTCATATTCAACGTGAGATGTAGAAATGGTGATACCACGAGCTCTTTCTTCCGGGGCTTTATCAATGTTTGCATAATCAACAAAAGCAGCACCACCTTGTTCGGCTAAAACTTTAGTAATAGCAGCCGTCAAAGTTGTTTTACCGTGATCAACATGGCCAATGGTACCAATGTTGCAGTGCGGTTTTTTTCTTTCAAATTTTTCTTTACTCATTTTTTATTCCTTAACTGATCAGCGTTAAAAAATGAAATCCCACCATTGGGATTTCTTAATTGGAGCGGGTGAAGGGAATCGAACCCTCGTAATCAGCTTGGAAGGCTGTTGCTCTACCATTGAGCTACACCCGCTTTGGGCACATTCGGGTTCGTCCTGGTGGAAGGGGAAAGATTCGAACTTTCGTAGACATAAGTCGGCAGATTTACAGTCTGCTGCCATTAACCACTCGGCCACCCTTCCAGACCAGACGGACAACTCTCTTATGAGCGAGAGTGGGTTCATTATGCCTTTTTTTAAAATACCTGTCAAGCCTTTTTTTTATTTTTTTATAAAAACGATACATTTTAGAAGTTAATCCAGTTTCAATAATGCTTTCATCCTCTCAACCAAAGATTATATCCGTGATAATATTTAACACATTCAAAAAAGACCCACTCTTTGAGTTTTCTCTTTCCAAAAAACATCTCAATCGTTTTTGAAAATTTTTAAAGATTGCTTTTTGAGCAAAAAACAGTATACTCATAAAAAAAACAAAAAAATGGATTAAATCATGAGTCACTCTTTTTCAAAAAAAAACACACCAAAGGGAATTTATCTATACGGTCGTCATCCGGTTTCATTAGCCCTTCAAAATAAAAGAAGACGCATTCTGGAATTATTTTTATTAAAAGGGGCGCTTGATGAAAAATTCATCCCCCCACATATCCCCGTTCACTTTACTTCTCGCGATCAACTGGAACAACTCGTCGGAAAAGAAGCTGTTCATCAAGGGGTAGTCGCTCTTTGCTCTCCCCTTGAAAAAAGTGATTTAGATACTTTTATTTCGACAATTCAAAACAAAAAAAAGGCCATCGTTATTATCTTGGATCAGGTCTCTGATCCCCACAATATCGGCGCCATCCTAAGATCTGCCGCTGCCTTTAATGTTTCAGCCGTCATTATTCCCGAAACAGGAGCCCCTAATGAAACGGGAGTCTTGGCAAAATCGGCCTGCGGAGCTCTCGAGTTAATTCCACTCATTCGAGTCGGAAACCTGGTCAGGGCTATGGAAAAATTAAAAAAAGCTGATTTTTGGTGTATCGGAATGGATGGATACGCCACAAAAAGCATATACGACGATCGTCTCCCTTACAAATGTGCTTTTGTCATGGGATCAGAAGGAGATGGTCTCAGAAGATTAACTGCAGAAACCT
This sequence comes from uncultured Alphaproteobacteria bacterium, assembly GCA_949286245.1. Classification (GTDB taxonomy): domain Bacteria; phylum Pseudomonadota; class Alphaproteobacteria; order CAAHEQ01; family UBA3637; genus CALXPF01. The sequence goes on along the minus strand of CASECF010000013.1, from coordinate 1,535 downwards.
GTGACTACACCATTAAACTCCCCATCAATTCCATTATGGAAAGCTTAAATGTTTCAAATGCCACCGCTATTGCTCTTTATGAATGGAATCGCCAACAATATTTCAACCCATAACCCAAGATATTTTATTAACCACTTAATAACACCACCCCCCGCGTAAAACGTGGGGTTCTTTATACGTACCTTAAAGCCTTCGTATCACTCCCTAAACGGGACATCTATATCCTGCCAGACACAATATTGTTGCTATTTACCAGTAAACGGATCATTTAAGCCTATAATTAATTGATTTACTCATTTCTTTTGTTTAAGTTGTTTTTAATATCTTCCTTAATTTTCCCTGTGTTTTTCTCTGTCGTCTCTCCATAAGAGCCTTGGGAACCACATTTTCTGTTTATGGCCACCTAATTTTCTTGACACCCAAATTCTCTATGTCGATTGTGATCGTTTATATGACACCTTCTCTCGTATATTATTCAAGTGCTTTTCCCTTTGAGAAAATCCGTAAATCTCGATATACTGATTTTAGGGATTATTTTTACTAAGCTCAATTATGAATAGGATATGGTCTTTCATTCAAATCAGGAATGAACGTATAGGGGAGATAAATAAAATTATGCCGGTGTAATCCTGCCTTATGAGAAGAAAATCACCATCCCAAACTCTAATGAATGCACAATTTCCGAAAATTATACGTGGAAAAGTCTTAATAGCTCACAAGCATATAAATTGTAATGGCTGCTCATACACAAATCATAATGAAGCCTTTTACTAAAATATGTTGATGTTGATGTTGATCTTGATCCGCTTCTCCGTCTCATATGTCTATTCCTTTATGTTGACATAATTCTCTAAGCATTTTTACCCTTTCTAATCTTTTACTTCTCGATAATCTCTTTCTTCTATACTTCAGCGAAAATAGTATAGAATCAAATATTATATAATATTTTAAGGTTCCACGTTTCTGTAATCATGTTCCTAGATCTATTCTCCCAACTCTCTCGATAAGGTATGATGCTTTATAGATTATTAGGCCTCTTGACAGACCGCAAAATTTGAACCAATTGGGAGTATTTCTTTCATCCTCACCACTATCAGCTTTGCCCAACAACACATCTCATGCGTTGTTTTTCAGATACAAAAAAGTCGTCCTAAAGACGACTTTTGTGGCGGAGCGTAGAGGACTCGAACCTCTGCATCCTTTAGGGGATGACGGATTAGCAATCCGCTGCATTACCACTCTGCCAACGCTCCAAGTGGTTTTGTGGAACTTTATCAGAAAAAAATTTTAAAGTCAATCTGTTTTTATATTTTTATTCCGATAAAATATTTCTTTAAAAACATTCCTATGAAATAATTATAATCTGATCACCAAGATCAGGTTTATTCATCGAATAAAAGAGATAAACCGATATTTCAAAACAAAAAGAAACAAAGAATCTCATTTTTTTCCACAACGACATAACTTTAAATGAAACTCCACCGGCTAATGCCGGTGGTATCATTTTAGTTCAAGCCAAGCTTGCCCCATATCTT
>CASECF010000012.1 GCA_949286245.1 uncultured Alphaproteobacteria bacterium | reverse complement strand
AAAAATCAGCTGACGCTCTCACACAGACAACAGCTTCAAAACTCGATACAGCGGAAACGGAAACCCCTACTGATCAATCCGTTTTCGGAAAACTGAAATCCGTTATTCGAAAAGCCGTCGATTGTTGTATCGAATAAGGAGACAAACTGAAACAGGATGAAACGGAGGGATTTTCTCTCCGTTTTTTTATCACAAATTTTATGCTTCGATCAACTCCAAAAGCCTTTTATTTCATTGGATATTCTAATTTTTCAAGAAGGAAGAGAGCAAAACCATTTAGTCTTTTTCATCAAGAGAGGCTTTTACAATCGACACATGTCTTCTGACATAGACTTTAGATATTCAGAGAGATCAAAAAAATTCAAAGTCCTTATTATTTTTAGCTTAATTATGATTTGTGTATAAGAGATCATCACAATTTATATGCTCTACCGTGCTATTAAACCTGCTCCACGTATAATTTGCGGAAATTGTTTGTTTATTAGGATTCGGGGTGCCGGCTTCCTTCTCATAAGGCAGGATTACACTGTAATAATTTTATTTATCTCTCGTATACGTTCATTTTTGATTTTAACGAAAAATCATACTCTATTCATAATTGAGCTTTATTTTTGAAAGATCCGTCCTTCATCCACCTCAATATATCTCTCAACGACCAGAGATATAACAAAAAATCTTTGTGCCAACATGATTTTATCGATATTTTGTTAAACAAAAAATTCTTCTCCATAAAAACTTTTCAAAATATCTCGAAAACTGTTTAACCACTTCTTTTTTAATCTGTTTTTTTTAAAAAACGATCTTGACAAAAAACATCTTTTGTTTTAAGGTGCCCGTGTTAGAAGTATTTCCCAATATGATTTTAAATATTTCCTGTCAAGGGAATGAGCGTTGTTTGAGATAACACGGAAAGGAGAAGAGCATGGTTTCAATTACTCCCGATTTTTGCTTTGTGTTAAACGGCCGTGGCGGTGGCAAAAGAATTGACATGGACGACATTGCTCTTTACAAGACACAAAAATTATGGATTCACGCCGATTATAAAGACACAGAAACTCAAGAGTGGTTGATGAAGATGGACTTGGGTGATCGGGTCATTGAAAATCTTCTTGATGAAGACACTTCTCCCAGATACTTTCCTCAAAAAAAAGGACTTTTAGTTGTAATGCGTGGTATCAACACACAACGAAACGCTGATATTGATGATATGATCGCCGTTCATATGTGGATTGAAAAAAGCAAAATTATCACACTGTCACATCGATCCGTTCCATCGATGAGGAAAATCCAAACAATGCTTAAAAACGGAAAGGGGCCCAAAACACCGACAGATTGTTTTATTACACTTGCCAAAAATATGACGGCAAATATTGAAAAAGCAATTGTCAAAATTGATGACGAGGTCGATGAAATCGAAGAAGCCGTTATTGAACAAGAGAGCTACCGAGACAAAGAGCTCAGATCACAAATCAGTGAATTACGTCACAAAATTGTGGGGCTCAGACGCTATATTGTTCCGCAACGAGATGTTGTTAAGATTATGCGAAACATTTCTCATCCGGTTTTAAGTGATGAAAACCTCAATGAATTGCGAGAAATATATCAAGATTTGTCACAGGCAGTGGAAGATCTGAATTTTGCGAGAGATCACTCAACCGTGACTCAAGAAGAGTTGGATTCAAAAACAAATATCAACATCAGCCAGACCATGTATATCATGTCGATTGTGATGGTTATTTTTACCCCTTTGACATTTATTACGGGATTGCTGGGAGCCAATATCGGCGGAATCCCTTTTGGAGAGGATTCGCACGGGTTTATTTTTATTTCTCTGATTTTATTGGCTATTGCCGTTTTGCAACTTTCTTTACTCAAAAAAATGAAATGGTTTTAATCGATAAAAACGCTTGTCATCAAGAATAAAACAAGATATAATTAAACAAAAGTGGTTTATTTCACCGCAAAGGGGAGAAGAGTGATTCAGCTCAAAACAACAAAAAAAATGACACGATACCCTCAAAAAAATGCCGAATCCGACCGTAGTATGGTCGAGATATTGGGTGTAATGGTCTTAATCGGCATTTTAACAATCGGCGCCTACATGGGGATTTCTTTGGCTTTTGATAAGCATCACGCCAATCAGATTATTCACGACTCCAAAATTGCATTTACGGAAGCTTATGCCACACTACCGACTTCCGCCAAAGAGTGGCAGTCCATTCCCTTTCAACAACAATCAAAAGAAACGCTTTTGGTTCGGTTTGACTTAAAAGATCGCCTTTATGTGAAAGCGATGGAGGTTGAAAAAGACGTTTGCATACAAATGCTCACGTTAAGAGCAGAAAACAGACTGGAGTTTTATCAAACGGACGGGCAACTGCTAACAACGTGTCAAAATACGCAAGACATTATCATTGACTGGGCAGGAAACGGAGCTCCCAACGTCTGTGCAACAACCTCTGATTGCGATACGGAAATGGGAGGCGAATCGGGATTTGACGGAATCTGTACGGGAGACGGTCAGTGTCGAACCTGCCCCGAAAATCAAACGCCGAATACCGATCGGACAAAATGTATATGTAATCCGGATCAAGCAATCACTTGCACAATCAATGATAAAAGCTGGTGTTGTGGCGAGAATCTGATTTGCGGAGCTTTTGTGGGAGAATGTCTTGAAACAGACGGAACCTGTGCTTATGACTTTTATCCGGACGGAGAAGCACCGGGGACCATTTATTATACCGATTGCAGTTATCTGGTTTCGGGAGACGATCAGGTTGAACAATATAAAGCCGATTGTAGCTACAGCATTTCGGACGAATCCGGTGTCGAACAATACCGATCCGACTGCAATTACACAGTCCAACAAACTGCCTCCACCTCAACCAATTGGGTTGATGGTTCAGGACAATCTCTCACCTTATATCCTTCTCAATCGGGCGGAACGTTCGTCACATTGGGAACGGGATGCCCCCAGAATCAATATTGCGGTCTGCGTTGGCAAGACTCGAATAATGACGGCACATGGGGTGCGGGAGAGACACAAACAGCCCCTGACAACGCCACCGGTATTTTGTGGGGGAAATGTCAAGTGCTCAACACATTTGAATCCGAGCCGATTACGGATTATCAAGCAGGGCAAGGAAAAGTCGTTCAGATGATCGGCTGTCCGGAGAATCAATATTGTGGTCTGCGTTGGCTAGATGACGACAACGATGGTGTGTGGGGAGCCGGAGAGACACAAACAGCACCATCCAATGCTAGCGGTATTTTGTGGGGAAAATGTCAAGTGCTCAACACATTTGAATCCGAGCCGATTACAACATATACCCCCGGATACGGTCGTGTGACGGTTGTAGAAGGGTGTCCCCCAGATATGTATTGCGGACTGCGTTGGACTCAAGAAGAATGGTCAGCGGGAACAAGCACCCCGACCGCCTCGGCAAGCGCAACAAGGATGTTATACGGACGCTGTCAAAACTTACAGACGTTTATCTCCGAGCCTCTTTCTCGAAACGACTCGGGGAATACGCGCTATGGCATTCAAAAGGGATGCCCACTCAAAACTTATTGCTATCTCAATTGGATCTCTGATACCTCATGCGAGACAGCATCGGAAAGTGCCACCGGAACCATTTTTGGTGTTTGCTCACCCATGACAGAGAGAGGAAATTGCCCGTATGAAAACGAGTCGCAATAAAAAACCATCGGCAATCAGAGAAATCCATCTGCCGTTTTAAAGAAAGATTTTTAACCCATTCACACCCCAAAAGAGGACGCTCAAACTACAATTTCTCAAAAACAGCGAACAAAAAAGTCCGCCAAACGGCGGACTAAAATAAAAAAAAGAAAAAAAGCTCAGAACCCGGCACACAACGCCTTGTTAGAATTGCGACGATCGTAATTAGATACACTCCCTGAAGGTAGATAAACGCTATATGCATAAGCAGAGGAACGAACAGCTTGTGTCCAAACAAGTCCTGATCCGACTCCGGCCAAATTCGGGCATTGTTCCGTCCCCGTCACCTTATTGCATTCGGTTGTCAAATCAATCAACTGTCCGCCAATGGCGTCACACCATGCAAAAGCGCTCCACCAATTAAGGCTCACTTTACTTTGGCAATATTTAGTCCCGTCCTTTCCGGTAATCAACGTTCCGCTCTCGCTATCGCATCCGCCTGCCAACACGCTTCCGGATATCAACAAGCAACACACACCCACCATCAACTTTTTCATAAGCCCCTCCATTACCAGATTTTTGGTTCATTCCATTACTTTTTATACAAGGGATAAATCACAAAA
>CASECF010000011.1 GCA_949286245.1 uncultured Alphaproteobacteria bacterium | reverse complement strand
TTCAGCGTCTTTTTTATTTGGGGTTATTTTTTGTTTTACAAAGAACTCTTTTAGTTTCATTTTTCTCTCCCTTCGGTTCTTATCTGTTTCAAAAAAAGGATCGTTTTTTTGAAACGGTTTTTAGATCAAAAAAACCTTGATTTTGTGTTATTCTTTGGTGTATAAAAAAAAGGATCCTTTTTTTGCGACAATTATTATTTTTAAATAGGTTGTTAACTTACTTATTATTGTTTTTTTATCTTACTTAAAAAGTTTGTTGGTAATAGATTATTTTAAAAAACTATTTGAGGTTTCCTTTTGTACTTAATACATATTTTGAATAGTTTTTTGAAATTTCCGACTGAAATATAACAAGGTGTTTGAAAAGAAATTATGATTGTTCTCTCATATTTTTTCATTTTATATTTTCTTCCTTCATTTATTTGATTTTTTTGATCTTGAAAATCAATAAAATGATTGACTTTAGATAAATTTTGGCTACTCTTATTCCTAAAAAGAAAGGATTTTTATGAAATTTTTAGATGAAGCTAAAATATTTATTAAAGCCGGTGACGGCGGGAATGGAGCATGTTCTTTCAGACGAGAAAAATATATTGAATTCGGTGGTCCCGATGGGGGTGACGGTGGTAAGGGTGGTGATATTGTTTTTGTGGCTGTTCCCAATTTGAATACGTTGATTGATTTTCGATATCAACAACATTTTAAGGCACAACGGGGAGTGAACGGAGCCGGACGAAATTGTACCGGTGCTTCCGGAGAAGATCTCGTTATTAAGGTTCCGATGGGAACGCAGATTGTTGCCGATGATAATCAAACAATTTTAGCAGATTTAGTTCATCCGGACGATCGTTATATTGCCGCTCGTGGGGGGCGAGGTGGTCGCGGGAATGATTCTTTTAAAAGTTCCACCAATCAAGCTCCCTATCGAGCCGATGAAGGAGAACCCGGAGAAGAGTTATGGGTTTGGCTCAAATTAAAACTGATTGCTGATGTTGGACTTGTTGGGTTGCCCAATGCCGGAAAATCAACTTTTTTAAGTGTCGTCACTAGGGCCAGACCTAAAATCGCCGATTATCCTTTTACAACGCTTCATCCCAATCTGGGTGTTGCGACCGTGGATGGGCATGAAATGTTATTGGCAGACATTCCGGGGCTTATTGAAGGGGCCAGTGAAGGCGTTGGTTTGGGAACCCACTTTTTAAAACATGTGGAACGCTGTTCTGTACTTATTCATCTGATTGATGGAACAGAGGAAGATGTTATTCTATCATATCAAACGATTCGAAATGAATTATCTCGGTATAGTGCCAGATTAGATAAGAAGCCGGAGATTATTGTCTTGAATAAAATAGATGCCTTAACTGACGAGGAAATAAAAAATAAAAAACAAGATCTTGAAAAAGTCTCCTCTCAGGTTGTATTAACGATGTCGGGGGTTGCTCAAATGGGATTGACCAATGTTTTACGAACTGCTTTCCAATATGTTCAAGATTATAGAAAAGGAGCCGAGAAATGATCAAATCATCAACAAATCATCAGATAAAACCAGAATCAATTTCCAAGAAAAAAACATCAAAGAAAATGCAGCCCTCTTCTCGTTCTTCTGAAAAGATCACTCCTTTAAAAAAAGCCTCTTTAACAAAAAAAAGATCTGCCTCTCAAAAAGTGTCGAATAATCAATACCCTCTTGAACAGATACAGGCATTAGTTGATTTTGTTGTTCAAAAATTGGATGCCGGTAAAGCTGAAAACATTATTACAATTGATTTGGTTGGAAAAACCAGTTTTGCGGATTATATGGTTATTGCATCCGGAACATCTTCGAGGCATGTAATGGGGTTGGTTCATAATTTAGTGACTGACTTAAAAAAGAATGGGTATAAACCTCATGTAGATGGGGAAACCGGAGACGGGAATTGGATTGTTATTGACTTGATTGATGTTATGATCCATATTTTTACACCGGAAACGCGAGATTTTTATCAATTAGAAGATATTTGGAAACCCCAATAAACTCTTAAATATTAAAAACACCCGATCTGAGTGAGATCGGGTGTTTTTAGAGAATAGTGTTCCTTAATACATCTCGAAGTTTAAGTAGATAGAGGTTGGGTTGGATATAGAACCATCAGAATATAGTCCATTAACAAACTTATTACCGGCAATCGATTTAACAGCATTATAAGCTCCTTCACTGATAGGACCTACTATTTGTACACTTCCATTTTGGTATCCCCACATCCACATATGACCTACACCGGCAACATTCTCACTCGTTGTTGCCTCATTCATATTGGCACATGCATCCTCACCACTACAATCTTGTTTCGACATGGCAATAACAGCAATTTTAGAGGCGACATCGATAATTTCATTAGCCCGATAGCGGTTCATTGCCATGGTGTATCCGGCAATCCCGCCGATTGATAACACACCGATAATGGCAAGGACACCGAGCATCTCTACCATGGAACGGCCTGATTCAGCGTCTTTTTTATTTGGGGTTATTTTTTGTTTTACAAAGAACTCTTTTAATTTCATTTTTCTCTCCCTTCGGTTCTTATCTGTTTCAAAAAAAGGATC
>CASECF010000010.1 GCA_949286245.1 uncultured Alphaproteobacteria bacterium | reverse complement strand
GTCTTTATCAAAGCCAATCTTCTCTATCTCACATCCAGGGATACTTCTTAGTAGCTTGGGTAATAATTTCTTTATATAATCTACGACGCCAGGCTTTAGGACACGACGACGATATTTACACACCCAAACTATGTGGTAACTTAAACGATAAACACTATGTTGACTTTGTACGACTTCCATACCTTCTTATAGCATCGTCGTCGTGAGCATTCTACCCCCATTAAAATGGGGGTTGTCTGTAAGGCACTAAATACATATTCGTATTCTACAAAAAACCACCGATAAACGGTGGTTTTAGAAAAACATCTTCTCTATTTTGAAGATTGTGTCCACTGAAAATGAGCACTTTTTTCTTCAAGTTCCTTTGTCAACACAGAAAGTTTTCCGCCGTTTTTTTGCAAGAATGCCGTATATTCGTTTCGATAACTCATCGCCATACTGACTCCTTCGACAATAATATCAATAATTTTATAGCTGTTATCCTTCTCTCTCAATCTCCAAATAACCTCGACCGGTGGATTATTCTGAATCTGACTATCGACATATAATTGACCACGATTTGCATCACGAGTTCCCGTAAAAACAATCTTTTGCCCCTCATACATATCAAATCGATCTGCCCATGTCTTGGTCGTAAAATCCATAAATGCCGTTATGAACGCTTCTCTCTCGGCAGGGGTTGCTCTCTTCCAATAAACACCTGACACAAACTGTCCGATTGCTTTCAAATCCAAAGCTCCTTGAAACTCCTTTTTAAAAAGAACCATTTTCTCTTCACGAGAATCTTTCGTCTCTAAAACATTTGTAATAATATCATCCGTCAATCCCTTTACAAAGTCAATTGCCGGCTCCGCCCCTAAAGCCGTCTGTGTCCAAAATAAAAAGCCCAACAATAAAATAAGCGCTTTTTTCATCTTCTTTTCTCCTTCTTTTTCATATTTTCCTTTGGCTCAGTACTCTTCGTCACCTAACGGAAAATCAAAGTCATAATCCTGCTTCATCTGTTCATTTCGTTTTTCTGCAATAATCCCGATACTATCATCGATCTTCTTTTTTCTGTTTTGACGATACATACTGCGAATTGTCGCATAAAAATCAGTTGAAGATCCTTCTAAACTATCTAAGAAATCCAATGCTTGCTCCCGCTTACTGAAATTTTCTAAAGCGATTCGAGAGTACAACAAAAAGGGTTCATTCTTCAATACCCAATCGATTGGAGCTAAAAACGCATCAACTCCGATACCAATCGTATCTCTCGGATTTGAGGGACCTAAAAATGGCAATATTAAGTAAGGTTCGCTGTTTTGCCATCCCCAAACGGCCAATGTCTGTCCAAAATCATTATCAGCTGACGGAATTCCCAACTCACTCGCCGTGTCAAAAACACCTAAGAAACCCCAAAACGTATTAGCGGCAAACCGCTTGGTAATCGTTCCGGCAGTCTCAAGCTCTCCTTGGAACAAAGCATTAGCTAAATACATCGGTTGACGCAAATTGGCAAAAAAATTACGAATTCCCGTTCGAATAGGTTGCGGTGTCACATACCGATACCCTCTGGCAATCGGCTCCAATACATACCGATCCGCCGTCATATTAAACTCAAAAATAGTCCTATTCATCGGTTCTAAAGGATCATTTGCTTCTTGATAAGCTATCAATTCATCCGGATCTGTCGGTGGACATGCACATCCGCCAAGCAGAAAGATCATCACAAAAAAAATCCCCCCCAAATATCTCATAAAAGATTCTCCTCCTGATTCTCTAACTGTCTCCGAATCTCCGGTAAAACATCATCAACAGATTTGACAAATGTTAATAATTTCATCTGATGCGGTTTAATAAATCCTTCTCCTACCATTTCTAAAAGCATCTTGTATAAGGTATCATAAAAACCTTCAATATTCACAACAATAATCGGAACACGATGAATTCCAAGCTGTCTTAACGTCAACACTTCAAAAAATTCATCCAAGGTGCCAAAGCCCCCCGGTAATAAACAAATCGCATCCGATTGAGACGTCATCGAAACCTTTCGATCAGACATCTTGTCCCAAACCTCAAATTTATCTGCCTTTCCTTCAATCATCTCCGGTTTTTCAATATTATACAAGTGTTTAATGGTGGCCCCGATAACATAACCATCCTCCGAGAAAGCTCCTGAAGCAACAGCGCCCATTAAACCTGTATTACCGGCTCCGTATACCAACTTAATATCATTTCGAGCCAATATTTCTCCTAATCTGTGAGCCTCTCTCATATAGACCGCACGCCGACCGGGAGCACTTCCGCAAAAAACAGCAACGGCATTTAATTTAATCATCTTTTTTTCCTTGCTTTTATCAAATAAATGTTGAATACTATCAAAAATCGGTTATTGTGTATAATAACTGATAATATAAAAAGGTCAAGCTTAAAATCAGAGGACGCGGATGAAAAAATTGTATTTATTGATTGCTTTATTACTTGTTTCTTCCTCGTGTTTCGCTCAAGAGGAGATCCCGTTATTTGACGAAACACCCCAAAACAAACCTAATTTGGGCAGAAATGCACAGCCATTGGATTCTCTTGTTCTGGCGCCGTTTCCTCTTGATGTCAGCGTCAATATTACCGATCAAAAAAAGCAACCAATTCCTGTTCAACCAAGCAATCAACAAGCACAAAAAGGTAAAAAACGATCCCAATCGAAAACACCTGATAAAGTCACCGTTGATACCGCTCCTACATCGCCTCAAAACCCCATTCCTTTAAGCAAACAAGAGCCTTCCATGGATGATTATGTCCAAAAATTAATCGCCGAACGGAAAGCTGCCCTTGAACAACAGAAGAAAGAAGCCTCCTCCACAAATGAAACAATGTCTTCTCAACAGGAGATTTCACTTTCGGAAACATCGAACTCCTCCGTTCAAGACGAAATCGATTCGCTGATTCAACAAAACGAAGCTCCCGTCAGCACCATGACCGGAAGCATTACAAAAGTTTCAGAAGAAACATCGTCATCCTCAACAACGACTATCTCTCAGACAGAAACCACCACAGATGAAACACTAATGCAAACACCCGACTCTTTGGCAGGTCTCTTTGGGGAATTACATGATGTTCGTGGTTTTATGATCGGACCTTTTGCATTGGGTCTCACACCGGAAGAAACGGCCGAAGCCGCCATCTCTGTCGGATATAAGCTAACAAAACTGGAACATGGTATTCCTATGTTCCGAACTTCATATTACGAACAAAATTGTCGCGATGCCAAAATCGTTTTACCGGCGGAAATTCGTCAATGTGTTCGCTTTCAAGCAAAACGAGACGGTGTTCACTTTATCAACAGTTTAACCTTTGCCAATGACAGAACGAAAGAATATGTTCAAGTCCTCTTCTCATCGCCGGCGACTGATAACTTGTCCTATAAAATTTATTATGAAAGCAAAGGAGATAATTCTTTGGGATTTACCACTAAGAATATGGCTAAGAAATTACGTCGCAAAGAAATGTTTTGGAACACCATGTTCGAAACTTACGGATTGCCTGATGACAGCGAATACATTATTTGGGGGGATCCGCTTCATTCCTATATGCAGGCAACCATGCAAGGATCCGCCTACAACGCCTATATTGTCCTAGAGGACAAGGATATTCAAGATTTGGATTATTTTGCAGCTGAAGAAGCCTCATCTGATTTGGTGTATCGTTCCCCATTCACTTTTCAAAAAGATCCTCTTGACTTAGAATAGGAGATGTCATGCCAGACTTGGAACAGTATTTGATTAACTATTCAAAAATGGCTCGATCCGGAGAGTTAGTCAATCTGATCGGGCGGGAAACCGAGTTAGAGCGCATGATCCATATTTTGCTCAGAAGTATGAAGAACAATCCTGTTGTCGTAGGAGGATCCGGCATCGGGAAAACCGCCTTAATTGAAGGGGTTATCTCCTTTATGGCTTCGGAAAATGCTCCTGATTACTTACAAGTGAAAGATGTGGTCGGACTGGATGTCGCCAAAATGATGCTTCATACAAAAGATGAAGCCTCCTATGCCGAGCTTGTCAAAAAAGTTATGCAAGTGGTCATCGATAACTCGGATAAAATGATGCTTTATTTAAAAGACATCAGTTTTTTGGTTAACACGGATGTAAACCCCGAAAACAGAGAACCGGCAAAATTTCTACGTCTTTATTTAACAGCAGGGCGTGTTAATTGTTTAATCGAAACAGAAACAGTTCAATACGTTAGTTATATGGAAAAGGATATGTCCGTTATGGGATGTGTCCAACCTCTTATGCTTGAAGAACCCACGGTTGAAGAAAGCATTCAAATTACAAACGCTCGTAAAAGAAATTTTGAAGACCATTACGGTGTTGTCATCCCTCAAGAAACGGTTCGAGTCGCATGTCAGTTAGCTCATCGATATGTTAAACAACGTGCTTTTCCCGCAAAAGCGTTAGATCTTTTAGACGATTCTGCGAGTTTGCTCATGATGGATATTGCAAAAGGAGAAGCTGATCCGGAAAACAATATTGTCTCACCGGAACACTGCAATCGAACGATTGCTGATTGGACAGGTATTCCGGTTGAAAAAGTAGATGCCGAAGACAAACAGCGATTGGCAAACGCCGAAAAATATTTAAAACAACGAGTTATCGGTCAAGACAATGCGGTGGTTGTTGTTGCCAACGCCTTGAGAAGAGCCCGATCGGGCCTTCAAGATCCCAATCGGCCTATCGGCTCTTTCCTATTCATCGGTACAACCGGTGTCGGTAAAACCGAATTGGCAAAATCCTTAGCTGATTTTATGTTTAATGATGAAACAGCCTTGTTGCGATTGGATATGTCCGAATATATGGAACGAACCTCCGTCACACGTATGATCGGCCCTCCTCCCGGAACTCCCGGATTTGAACAAGGGGGACTTTTGACCGAATCCGTTCGATTAAAACCGTTTCAAGTCGTGTTGTTTGATGAAATCGAAAAAGCGCATTTGGATATTTTAAACCTCATGTTGCAATTACTGGATGAGGGCCGACTGACGGACAGTAAGGGTGTAACGGTTGATTTCAGAAATACGATTATTATTTTAACATCCAATGTCGGCGCCAACCTCCCCAGTTATCAGCGCGTTGAGAAATTAACGGAATATTTCCGTCCCGAATTTCTAAACCGTTTGGATGATATTGTTTCCTTCCATCAGCTCAATGAAGAGCATCTGCGCTTAATCGTGGATATTCACCTCAACAAACTGTTAAAACGGGCTAAAAATGTCGGATATAACATTGTTGTTGCCGATCAGGCCAAAGACTGGTTTGTCGATGAAGTGTTTACATCTAAATTTGGTGTTCGAGCGCTCAAACGGCTCATTCAAAATCAGGTCGAAAACCCGCTTTCCTTCCTGATTATGAAAGAGAAGGTCAAACCCGGCCAAGACGTCTTTTTAAATGTGGCACCCAATGGCAGAAAACTCATGATTTATGCAAAATCAACAGAAAATGAGGAAGCAGAAGCGGTCGAGATACCTGAGAGTGTTCAAAACGGAGAATCAACCGCACTTACAGATCACAAAACAGATGAAACACATTCGATGAACGAATCCTCTGTTCCCCAAACAACGCTTACCGATACGATGAGTGAAGAACAGGTATTCTCTCAAGAGTCTGAGTCAGTTTCCAATACAGAGCAAAAATGATTGATCTGAAATATTTAAAAGCAGAGCAATTATTAAACTGGTTTTCTGAAAACGGACGAGATCTGCCATGGCGTGTCAAGGGAGGGGCTCATCAGAATCCTTATGCGGTTTGGATTTCCGAGATCATGCTTCAACAAACAACGGTTAAAACAGTTATTCCTTACTTTGCTCGTTGGATGGAGAAATTTCCCGATGTTCAAACATTGGCTCAAGCCGATCTTCAAGATGTTCTTTTGGTTTGGCAAGGGTTGGGGTATTATACGAGAGCAAAAAAAATTCATGAATGTGCCAAACAACTAATGGCTCTTTATGACGGGGCCATTCCAAATGAGCGATCTTTGTTATTAAAGCTCCCAGGGATTGGTCCTTATACAGCCTCCAGCATTTGTGCTTTTGCATTTAATAAGCCCGAAACCGTTGTTGACGGAAATGTCATTCGTGTCATTGCTCGTCTTTATGGCTTAACCCACGTCGTCACAAAAGAGGAAATTTATGAACTGGCTCACCCGATGACCCCTCCCAATCAAGGCGCCGACTATGCATCCGCCATTATGGATTTAGGGGCAATGATCTGCACCCCACTTAATCCCAAATGCTCTCAGTGCCCTTGGGGGCCGGACTGTATCGCTTATCGAAAGGGACTAACAGCCTCTATTCCACTGTTATTCAAACCGGAGAAAAAAGAGAAAAAAGGATCACTCTTTTTAATTCAAAACAAGGCCGGAGAATACTACATTCAAAAACGTACAAAAAAAGGTCTTCTTTTCGGTCTTTTTGAATTTCCTTGGGAGTACGATGATCAACACCCGTTTCAAGCCCCTTTTCAAAAAACAACACATCAAATAACGCATGTTTTTACCCATTTTCGTCTGACGTTAACCCTTCAAACAATACATCTTGAAACTGTTCCGCTTAAAACAGGATTATTCGTTCATCCGAGTGATTTTCATAACTATCCCTTTTCGACATTAATGAAAAAGGTCATTCAAATTCTGCCGAAATCAAAAAACAATCCATAAAAAATACCCCCGCAACAAAAAAATCACAAAAAAACGGCATGATATAATGCTTCTCATTTGACAAATCAAAATTCAAAAAAACAAAACTGCCCTTCGCACGGAAATATCTTTTGTCTTTGTTTGCTAATAGGCATTTTGAGAAAGTAATTCCGTTTCAATAATATCCCCCACTTGAATACCAAGTGTCCGAACGGTTCCTCCTTTAATTTCCAAAACACCCTTAACGGGTCCTTGCGACCTTAACAGGCTCATATCCAACGGACGTGCGTTTTCAATAAGAGAAGTGATCTGACCCGTTTCGTCAAAAAACAACATATCAAGCGGAATATATGTATCTTTCATCCACATACTCACATTTTCCTTGGTCGGAAATAAAAAGAGCATTCCTCCCCGTTCCGGCAAATCTTTCCGATTCATCAGGCCCACAGCTCTTTTCAAAGGAGTTTCCGCTAACTCCACATTAAACAAAAAAGATTTTGAACCTTGTGTTAAAATACGTAATTCCTCCGCCCGAAGCGATAAAGAAAAAATCAAAATCAAAAAAAAGATAAATTGTTTCATTTTGTTCCCTCAGATATAAAAGCAGCATGGTCAAGTGGAAGGAAATATCCTTCTTGATACATTTTTCTCAGAGATTTTTCAAATCCCGCTTCATCGGGTAAATACGGAGAAAGCAGAGAAACCAATCGATCCCCAACTGCTCGTTTCTCTCGAACAGGGCGTAAAGCATCTCTTCCGGCTCTGAATTTAATAAGTGATGGCGATGTATTTAATTCTCGAACAAAAGAATCGGTAGCTGTTTCCAGTGTGTCAAAAGAAGCGGGCGCATACGTGTCTGCATTGATCCACTCATACTGAGCAAACGGGGAATCTTGATGAACAGAACCCCAATTTGTCCGCCAAGCCGCCAAAGCCACACCGATGGACACAGGCACCTCATCAACCTTATTCAATAAATCAACAATCTGAGAATCGATTGTTTTCAAAAGAACGGAATCATATTTTTGAACCAACCAATCAAAAAATTTTCGTTCTTCCAGCGTCCATTTCTGCCCTTGTCTTTTTTTAGCCACCAACATTTGAAGAGCGATTCGATCATTTAAAGCTTCTTCATTTGCTTTCAACATAAGGGCCGTCATTACTTTCATAAACAATGTTTTCCGATCAACCGTATCCGGTTTAAAATCAGATGGCAACCGTTTGATAAACAATCGAGGCATCTGATGAGATTGAACGCCTTGGAATAATACCTCCAATTCTTTGGTTGTTTGAGGCGCCGAATATGTTCCTTTAACGGGAGACTGGGCTATTTGAATGGCTTTTAATGTTTCAAGAGAAGTTCTATGGGTTTCTTGAACAACCGACAAATGCCAAACCGTCAGAGCAAAGCTCACAAGTCCGGCAAAAAGCATCAAAGAAGCCATAATCAAAATTGTTTTGAGTTTTTTATGCATTATTTCCCCTCCTCTTTCGTAAAAGTAATCCCGTAATATCCTTAATCAAGACTCCTTTTGTCACAATCAATGAAACGATATAAACGGTGCCCCCGATTCCGATCAATCCGATCAATAAAGCGATGGATAGAAGCCCCATTTTCTGATCCCAATCAGGCCAAAACCAATCATAGGCCCACAACATTCCCTGAAGAGATAACCCCATCATCAGTGTTGAAATTAAAATACGTGGCAATCTATACCGAAACAGAGCATCTAAACCAAAATCTCCCCTTCTTTTTAAACGGAACATATACTGTCCTGCATTGATCCAAGTTGTTATTCCTGTTGCCAAAGCAATGCCGACATATCCCCAAAATTGCATAAATGTAATTGCCAGAAAAGCATTTAAAATAACACCGACAATGGCAATACGAACAGGTGTGGACGTATCACCTCTCGCATAGAAGAAAGGGGATAAAGCTTTTGTCATCATATAGGCCGGCAGACCGATTGAAAAAACAATTAATGCTCTCGATGTATGCAACGTATCTGTTGCAGTAAAAGCCCCTCGCTCAAACAAGACATGAACAATCGGATAAGCTAGCAAAATAAGTCCGGTCATGGAGGCTACGGCCATGGCTAAAGAAAGTTCCAAACCTCGATTAAGCTGTGTATTGGCTTCTTCCATTTCTGAAGCTTTAATATGCTTTGTCAAAATCGGCAAAAGAGCCGTTCCGATAGCGCTTCCGATAATACCGACCGGCAACTGAAAGAGATGATGCGCATAATTAAGCCAAGAAATGGCACCGGCACCGACAAAAGAAACAAATAACGTATCTAAAAATAAGTTAATTTGATAAACGCCCGATCCTAAAACACCCGGAGCCATTTTTTTCAACAAGGTTTTCACACTATTCGATAAATGATACAAGGCTTTAAACGGATTAATCAATCCAAACAAAAGACCCGCTTTTTTGACATGATAATACAGCCACACAAGTTCAATAAGTCCTGCTAAAAAAACACCTATTGAAAGAGCATAAGCCGGAGCATACGGAGATTGTATCAACGGTGTTATCAAGAATAAAGCCACAATCATGGTAAGATTTAAAATGGTTGAAGCAAAGGCGGCGGCAGCAAACCGCCCGACAGAGTTAAGAACACCGGATAATAAAGAAACCAAAGAAACACACAGTAAAAAAGGAAACGTGATACGACTAAGCTGTGTGGTTAGTTCCAACTTTCCCGGAATTTCATCGAAACCGGGAGCCAACAAAAACATAAAATTAGGCATTAACACTTCCATAAAAAGTGTAAAAACCAATAGTAAATAAAACAAAAATCCAAAAACAGATCGAGCAAAAACAAGAGCGTGTTTTTTCCCTTTCGCTTGCAACTCTCCCGCAAACAAAGGAACAAAAGCAACATTTAAAGTTCCTTCGGCAAACAGACTTCGAAACAGATTGGGAAATCTGAGCGCTACAAAGAAAGCGTCCGCCATCATACTGGCTCCCAAAAAACGTGCAATCAAAATATCTCGAATAAATCCAACAATTCGACTGATAAATGTAAAACCGCTCACGGTAATAATTGATTTTAATAAAGACATACAGGCAGTATACACACTTTTATTTCAAAGGGCAACCATTATGATTTTTAAAAGACAAAATAGTTTTTTGATCTCTTTGACCCGCTCAACGCCCTGTGCTTGGATACATTATTTTTCATAATTTTTCATAAGGAGGGAAAAAACTGCTTTTATTCGTCTAACAAAAATCACTATATCTTTTTTAAAAAAAGTATAAAATTCAAAATGTTATTTAAAAACATTTTTTAAAAAAGCAAAAAAACTGTTTTCTTTTCAAAAAAAATGTGTATAATATGCCGAATTTGACAACATGAGAAAAGGAGAGAGGTATGGCGACAGCATTTATTTTTCCGGGGCAAGGGTCTCAAACGATCGGAATGGGGAAAGATTTATACAATAATTTTAAAGAAGCAAAAGCTGTTTTTCAAGAAGTCGATGAGGCACTCAATCAATCTCTCTCACGACTGATGTTTGAAGGCGATATTGCCGAATTAACACAAACAGAAAATGCGCAACCGGCCATTATGGCGGTCAGTTTAGCGGTTGTTCGTGTTTTGGAAAGTGAACTCGGGAAATCCATTTCCGATTTAGCCGACTGTGTCGCCGGACACTCTTTGGGAGAATATTCGGCTTTATGCGCGGCAGGAGCTCTTGGCATTTCGGATACGGCTCGGTTATTGCGTGCCAGAGGATTGGCTATGAAAGAAGCCGGAGACAAACATCCGGGAGGAATGGCGGCTATTTTAGGACTTGACATGGCTACAGTTAATCTGATTACCAAAGAAGCTTCTACGGAAACCGGCTTGTGTGTTTTGGCAAACGATAATTGTCCCGGTCAAGTGGTAATCAGCGGAGACTTGGAAGCCATCAATCGAGCCGTTCAAAAAGCGTCTGATAAAGGAGCCAGAAAGGCCTTAAAACTACCTGTATCCGGAGCTTTTCATAGTCCATTAATGAAATCGGCATCCGAAAAAATGCGATCCATTTTAGAAGGCATTTCCATCGATCGTCCTCAAATACCGGTTGTTGCGAACATAACAGCCGAATATGAGCAAGATCCCTTTAAAATCAAGGAACTACTTATTTCACAAGTGACAGGGTCCGTTCGTTGGACGGAATCCGTTCAATATATGGCCTCCAAAGGCGTGACTGATTTTATCGAATGTGGAAACGGAAAGGTTTTGAGTGGACTGGTTAAACGAATCGTCCCGGAGGCTCGAGCAATCAATTTGTCTGATTGTGCCGGTATTACGGAAGGGATTTCAATTTTCAAATAGCATCAAAGGGTCTTGAACATTTTTTTCTTGCATCGCTCAACTCTTTTTTGCCAAAAAGTTTTGTGGGAATTTGATTTTAAAAAAGCATCTCTTTATTAAAAAACAAACTTAATGTTATCTGTTAAATTTTAAACAATCTGAACCCAAAGAGGACTTTTTGGGTGTAAAAAATTAGATCGGATCAATATTGATTTACACCGTTCCAAAAAAGAGATTTTATTTGAGAGATCGCTTTAGGATACCACCTCCCAAGACCAAAGATCCGGCTTCGCCGAGAGGATGGTCTTCTGCATTATAAAATACGATGGATTGCCCTTGGGTAATACCACGTTGCGGCGTATCAAACAAGACAAGGCACATTGCTCCTTCCTTTTTCACAAGAGCCGGAACAGAGCGACCTGCCGACCGATATTTCACAAGAGCACGAACAGGCTTAGAAATATCATCCATCACACCACCCCATACCAGAGAATGAACGACAGCTTCACTTTTTTGAGCCAATTCCGATTCTGCGACAATCACTTGATTACGAATCGGATCTAAATCAACGACAAATAAAGGCACGGGATAAGCAATTCCCAATCCCTTACGTTGACCGATCGTAAAATGCCAAAACCCGTTATGATGGCCTAAAACACGACCGTTTAAATGGACGATCTCTCCTTGTTGATTTTCTGTTCCTAATAAATCCGTATAATCTCCTGCATAAAAATCTTGACTATCCGCTTTATCCGCCACAGGGATGTGACGATCGCGAGCCATTTGACGAACTTTTTCTTTGGTAAATTCCCCTAACGGGAACAGTATTTTTCCCAGTTGTTCTTGTGTTAAGCGGTACAAGAAATAACTTTGATCTTTCAGAGAGTCGGCTCCTTTTTTTAAGATGAATCGATTTTGAAACGGTATAATCTGCGCATAATGACCGGTTGCAAAATAATCGAAAGAAATACCGCTTGAGCGTGCTTTATCGAGTAATAAGCCAAACTTCATCATCTCATTGCATTTAATACAAGGATTGGGGGTTTCTCCGGACAGATAGGTCTCTTTAAAATAGGAAAGGACAATCTTTTTGTATTCTTCCGAGCAATCTAAAATCGACACGGGAATCCCGTTTTTTTCGCCCCATTTTTGAATATTCTTTAAATCCTCTTTTTCATCGGGACCATAACAAGCCTTTCCGTTTGTTTTTAAAGAAGGAATATCTTTATTATAAATAGACATGGATAAACCGATAACACGGTACCCCTTTTCTTTCAAAAGAAGTGCCGTCAATGTGGAATCGACTCCACCGCTTAATCCAACAGCAACCGTTTGAGACATCAAAACTCCCGATTAAAAAAGATAAAAAACATACCCAACATAGAGCCCTAAGAAGCAAAATCCAATAATTCGAGAAAAACTTCCTCTAAAGAAGGCAATTCCGGTTAACGCAAGGGTTGAAAGCACCATAACAACCAGATCAAACGTCATCGGAGGTACCTGTATCGGCATAAATAAAGCCGTCATCCCCAAAATAAATAAAGCGTTGTAAATATTACTTCCAACCACATTTCCAAAAGCAACACCGTTTTGCTTTTTAAAAGACGAGATAACGGAAGCTGCCAATTCAGGCAAAGAGGTTCCGACAGCAACAACCGTTAATCCGATAACGGTTTGAGAAACGCCCCAATTTTGAGCTAATATAATTGCATTATCCACCAACAATTTGGCTCCCAAAAGAGTTAAAGCGATTCCGAGGGCTGTCAACAAAAAAGGAACAATGGTCGGTTTATTTTTTATAGAATCGATAGAGACATCTAGAGATATTTCTTTTTGTTGCAGACGATCCGTACGATAAGAATAAATAATATAAAAAAGCAATACAGCGACCATCATCATTCCAACAAAATGGCCGATAACTCCCCATAAGGCGACACCAACCAAAACAGCGGTTGCCAATATTAAGAAGAAGCCGTCTCGTTTGAACGAGTTTTTATCAATTTGAATGGGTCGAATAACGGCGGCAGCCCCCAATACCAACAAAATATTGGCAATATTACTGCCAACCACGTTGCCGACCGCAATTCCTTCTGCCTTTTCGAAAGCAGAAATAAGGCTGGCCACCAATTCCGGTGTTGAGGTTCCAAAACCGACCAGAACCAACCCGACCAATAAAGGAGATACCCCCATTCGCGTTGCAACGGCAACTGATCCGTTCACAAGTGTATTTCCGCCGTAAATCAACAAACAAAGTCCGGCGATCAATCCTAAATAAACCATTTTATTCCCTTTCTTATTTTTTTGTGTTGTTTATACATTTTTTTTGAGAGTTCGTCCAGCATTTTTAAATTTTTATAAAGTTTCTTCTGTTCTTCCAACAGTTAATTCGATTATATAAAAAAACAAGATCTCACTCAATTTTTCTTTTTTATTACCATAAAAAAATAAAAATACATCTCTTTTTCTGACAGATCTTTTGTACAAAAAATGATATTTTTTAAAATATGACATTTATATGACACTATAAATACAGAAATATGACAAATTTCTTTTGTTTTATCAAAAAATTTGATTTTTATGACATACAAGTATATGAGGGAAGATGTTATTTAATAAACTTAAGGAGTTATTTATGAAAAAATTGATCAAAACCTCAGCTCTGGCATTAGCTGGTTTAATGTATGCCGGAACAGCCGATGCAGCAGGATTTCACTTGTCTGAATATTCGGCAACCGGTATGGGACGTGCTTTTGCGGGAGCCGGAGTTGTCGGAGATGACTATTCAGCGATTGGATTTAACCCCGCCGGTATGCAATATAACAGAAAGAGCGGTGGTCAAGCGGGTATTTCTGTTGTCAGTCTTCACGCTGATTACAAAGGATCTATTGATACGACGGCGACAATGGGGCCGAACGGAACTCCGATTGCTGTCGGTTCTCGTTCCGGGAGTGGGCACACACGTATTACACGAGCATTACCCAACTTTTTTGGTCAATATAAAATCAATCCAGACACAACTTTCGGTATGGGTCTTTATGTTCCATATGGTTTAGCAACGGATTATGAAAACGGTTGGTTTGCTGAGTCACATGCCGGTTTATCACAAATCAGTGCCGTCAATATCAGCCCTGCTCTTTCTTATCAAATTAACAAGTTAATCGCTGTCGGCGGTGCCATTAATTTTCAATATACAGACGCACGAATCACGGGAGCCGTTGAACAAGGGGGATTATATTTTCAAAACGGGACAAACGATTTACGAGGAGACGACTTGGGAGTCGGGTATACATTGGGTTTGACAATCACGCCTCGAGATGACATTCGACTGGGTGTTTCGTATCGTTCCAAGATCAAACAAAAATTAAAAGGGACTGTTGAAACAACAGGAATGGATATATATGGTGCCAATGGGAAAAGTGATATTTTTGCCAAGGTGACAACACCTGAAGTTATCACATTTTCGGGAGCCTACAACATTAACAGATGTTTTACGCTATCCGGTACGGCTCGTTGGACACGATGGAGCCAATTTAAGTCATTGGATATCTATAAACAGTCAGATGGCTCTTTATTGTCCGGAACAGAAGAGAATTGGAAAAACACATGGTATTATGCCATTGGTCTTGATTATAACTATAACAAGAACTGGACGTTCAGGACCGGTTTAGGATACGATGAAACAGTCATCAAGTCATCTGATTACAGAACGGCTCGAATTCCGGACGGTCGTCGTGTTTTAGCTTCTTTAGGAGCCAGTTATCGTTATCAAAATTGGCAAATTGATGCCGGATATACCCATATTTTCTTACACGGTGGTCGTGCGCAAGGAGAAGCAGAAGGAGCTTCCGCCGCAGATATTAAATACTCTTCTGACGCAGAAATGCTCAGTATGGGTATTCAGTACAAGTTCTAGCATACCACCTATCAAAACAAGATCGAGCAGCCTTTTAAAAGGCTGCTTTTTTATGTATTGTATTACAACTAAAGAGAGAGAAAGAGAAATAAACAATTTTGGAAGACGTATTCCGCAATAAAAATTTTCAAAAAATTGATGTCTTTTGTCATTATTTTTTCATTGCTTTTTTATTCGGAATCTTATATAAACAAATCGTCTGATTTTATTTATTGCCAAAGGAGATAAAAAATGAAGAATAAAATGAAAAAGCCTATGTCTGCTTCTGTTACAGAAGAGAAGAAGGAAGACGCTTGCCAATGCAAAAAGGATGGATGTCATTGTGGTGAGGAATGTCACTGTGGCGAGGGATGTTTTTGCGGATGTCATGGCGGTTGCGACTGCAAAAAAATGATGGTTAAATCAGGTGTTACGTTATTTTCTGCCATTATTATTGCCGGAGCCATTTTAACGGCTGGAACAGATTTTATCGGTTCTTGTGGGAAATCTCAATCTGCTAAAGCACCTCGTGCCGGTTTAACAAATGCAATCATTCAAGATTACATTCAAAAGAATCCAAAAGTAATTTTAGATTCCGTTGATGCTTATTACAAAAAGCAACAAAAGGGAACAACGGCTGCACAGCCCAAAGCTCCGCAGAAAGCTGACAAAGCTTTGATTGATGAGATTGTCAACGACAAAACAAATTATGTTTTGGGGAATCCGAACGGGAAATACATTATTATTGAGTTCTTTGACTATGGCTGTGGTTGGTGTAAAAAGACAAATCAAGAATTATGGGCAGCCATCAATACACCGGAAGGCAAGAACATTCGTTGGATTTTAATTGACACGCCGATTTTTGGTGATGCGTCCAGATTGGTTTCTCAATATGTTTTAGCTGCCGGCAAACAAGGAAAATTTAAGGAAATGCACCACGCTGTTGTGACCTCCGGAGCACGTCCGAATGAGGCCAAGTTAAAAGAAATTGCCAAAGGTTTAGGCTTAGATGTGAAGAAATTAGAAGCTGATGCCAAAGGGGAAGAGATTAAGAAGAAATTAGATCACAGTGCTGAATATGCCAAGAAATTACGTTTTGGTGGTGTTCCTTACTTAATCGTCAACGGCAACATCAATCCGGGTGCTTTAATCGGCGATCGATTGAAAGAAGCTGTTAAAGAATCCAACAAATAAGGATTGTTATCATTCAAAGAAAAGAGAGGAAATTCCCTCTCTTTTTTTTTATCTTTATTTTGGATTTATTAAAAGAAAAGCATATCAACCAATCCAAGAAATCATCAAACAATCTGAGGAATTATTTAGATATTCCATTATGCGTGATGAATAAAAAACGTTCTCAAATCTTTTTTTCGCGATAAAAAATAAATATTTTGGAATGGAATAATCTTCTTATTCCTATAAGAATCTCAAATAAGCCAAAATAATAATTTCTTAGAAAGTTAGAAAAAGAACAATCACCTCATAAACGTCAATTAAAAGGCTCAACGAGAAAAAAGCTTACACACCCGAGAAAAATCAAAGCCCCCAAGCGGGGGCTTTTGATGAGTGAACAGGAACTATTTTAAAACACAATAGTTTCCATCGAGCTTTCGCTGATCAGCACACTCATAGCAAGCATCCGTCATACCGGAGAGATAAACTCTCGTTTCCGTATCACACGGATAGCATTTGTTATCCGATCCTCTAAGGGGTGCATCTCCGGGACATTTCGGAACACACATCGTATTGTATAAATTTCTCGTATCAGGGCACCGTTCACAACCATCATGAGAAACATTTTGTGTACTTACATTTTCTTCTATATCACAGGAATAACATTTACCATCATGTCCAGTAAAAGTCCCCTCTTTACAAGGGAGTGAACAATTAACATTCCCATTTCCATTCGCAATGCGGTTTGGACAAGCGGCTTCACAATAATCTTTCATCCCTGGCATATATATCGGATCTGGATAATCACACGGATAGCATTGAGCATCATTTCCTCTCACCTCTCCAAAAGGACAATCCAACACACAAACTGATCCATATTTTTTTCTATTCACACAATGTTCACAATCCGAATTAACTATTCCTGTTAGCATTATATTTTCTTGTACATCACAGGAATAACATTTTCCATCATGTCCTGTAAAAGTCCTTTCTTTACAAGGAAGTGAACAATTAACATTCCCATTTCCATTCAGTATGCGATTGGGACAAGTCGTTCGACAATAAATTTCACGATCCTTTAATGATAAATGTCTTAAAAGAATTGGAGTTTCTTCATCACATGAATAACATTGTCCTGCATCACTTCGTAAAATTTTATCCTCAGGGCATGGAATCACACATTGGGTTTCAGAAGTGCTCTTTTCCCATAATTCCCGATTGGAACAGATACCACAATTCTCTTCCACACCTGTCACATTGACTCCGCCCTCGTTGTCACAAGAATAACAATTTCCGTTTTTATCAATCAAGGGTTTATGCCACGGGCAACACTGATTCTGCTCATTACAACACATCCCGTTCACCGCTTTGGCACAACAATAGGGTCCCGACCGTCTCTCTTTCGGACAACAGATCTGCTCTCCTGTCTCCGTATCTTCCGCACATCTCTCATACCCTTCGCATGAGGACACACAAATGTTCTCTTGACACCGTTGACACGATCTGCAATCACTGTCCTTCTCACAATACCAGTTGGGTAGGGCTGTCTCGTCCAGATCCTCATCAAACAAAAATACCATGGTGGCCGTTTCTCTGTTATCCATCTCGCTCGGTTCACAGATCAGATCGTTCCCCCCATACACAATCTCGTTTGCTTTGATTAAAACAGGGAGCTTCCACCCCATCTTTAAGATCTTTTGA
>CASECF010000009.1 GCA_949286245.1 uncultured Alphaproteobacteria bacterium | reverse complement strand
ACTTAAATGACCCGTTTACGGGTAGATAGTAACAAATTGCGTTTGGCAGAATTATGGGTACCCCGTTCAGGGGAAGCCAGTGGTAAAGGCTTATAGCCGCATATGAAGAACCCCGCGTTTTACGCGGGGGTATCTTTTTGTTATAAAAAACATCTTCTCTTATTGTAAAGAGAAGATGTTTTGAACGATCATTTTATTCTATTCTATTCTATTCTTTTGTTAGTCCGGACAACATGAGTTTTGTCATACGTTCCATAAATTGTGCCGGATCTTTGATGGGTTCTCCTTCTGTAATCAGTGTTTGATCAAACAGAAGATGAATCGTATCGGTTAAACACTCCGAAGCCTCATCCTTTTGTGCAATTTCAGCCAACTTCTTAATCAAAGGATGGCGAGGATTAATTTCCAGTATACGAGCACTGTTAAAAGCAATTTGTTGTCCATGAGCTTTCATGAGACGTTCCAGATTAAGGCTCATTTGTCCTTCGGGTGTGATGAGAGCAATGGGGCTTTTTGTCAGACGTTCGGTTGTTTGAACCTCTCCGATTGAAGACCCGAGTATTTTCTTGAAGATCTTTTTGAGAAGATCGGTTTGTTCCTTTGTGATGGGCTCTTCTGTCTCTGTCTCGGAGGGAGAAATTTTTTCTAAATCTTCTTTCGCATGCATGACTGATACGATTGGTTTTCCCTCAAATTCATTAAACGTTTGAATCCAAAATTCATCAATCGGATCCGTCAAGAGTAAAACATCTATTCCTCTCGCTTTGAATCCTTCCAATTGCGGATTATTTTTGAGTGTTTCCAAATCAGATCCGGTTAAGTAATAAATATTTTTTTGTTCTGACTTCATCGCTTGGACATAATCCGAAAAGCTGATTAATTCAGAATTATTCAACGTATAAAAACGGCACAGATCGGATACCTCTTTACGTTCTTCAATGGGTTCATATAATCCCTCTTTAAAGACAATACCGAAGCTATTCCAAAATTTTGTATAATCCTCTTTATTTTCAGCTCTCTTTTTGAGCTCATCTAAAATTCGATGGACGATTCCCTTCTTGATTTTTGCCATAACAGGGGTTTTTTGGAGCATCTCACGACTCACATTTAACGGAAGGTCACTGGTATCGATAACACCGGTCACAAAGCGTAAAAAATGGGGCATGAGATCAGGAATATCATCTGAAATAAAAACACGGTTGACATAGAGCTGTAAGCCACTTTTACGATCCGGTTGAAACAGATTAAACGGAGGTTTTGTCGGAATGAAAAGAAGGGAAGTATAATCAATAACCCCTTCGGCTTTATAATGAAGCGTCATCCAAGGATCGTCAAAAGCATGGGAAATCGATTGATAAAAATCGCGATATTGCTCCGGCGTGATTTCTGTTTTATTCCTTGTCCAAAGCGCACTGGCTGCATTGATGACTTCTTCTTTTTTATCAGACTTTAAGACAATGGGAATGGCGATATAGTCAGAGTATTGACGTACCAGATAGCGTAATCGAATCGGTTCAGCGTAGTCTAATGCATCTTTTTTGAGGTAAAGGATGATGCTTGTTCCATAGTCGATATTTTTCTCCTCTTTAATCGTAAATGAATCAGCTCCATTTGATTCCCAAATCCATCCTGTTTCATCACCGGCCTTTTTGGTTTTGACAATGACTTTATCGGCAACCATAAATGAGGCGTAAAAGCCAACACCGAATTGTCCGATCAAGGCCATATCTTTCTGCTTATCTCCCGTGAGTGTTTTTAAAAACTCTGCGGATCCCGAATGAGCGATAGTCCCCAGATGATTGATTAAATCATCTTTATCCATCCCGATCCCATTGTCCGAAACAGTCAAAGTCTTTGCTGATGAATCAGGAATTAAAGTTATTTTAAATTCTCCCGAAGCATGTTTCAGCCCTGGATGGGTTAAAAGAGCATAACGGAGTTTATCACAAGCGTCTGAGGCATTGGAAATGAGTTCTCGTAAAAATATTTCCGAATTGGAATATAAAGAGTGAATGACAATATCTAAAACTTTGGAAACTTCTGCTTTAAACGCAACCGTTTCTTCTTTTTTTTGAACCATATTTTGTCCTTTCTTGTTATTATAATAATACGTTTTTATGCAGGATATATAGTCGGTATTTTGTTTTATTTCAAGATTGGAGATGAGATAAATATGAGATTTATGATATAAAAATATTACCGACGTTTCGGATTTAATGCGATTCCTTCTCGAACGAAAATTTCCCAAGGGAACAGTAATCCCGGATCTTGTTTGCGATCCGGAGCAATATCGGAATGCCCCACAACATTTTTAGGTAAAATATGGTATCTTTTTTGAATATCGTGGCATAATTCAAGGCCGCTTTGGATTTGAGCTTGTGTAAAATCTCCCAGAGTTCCATCACTTTGAGTGGGACATTGAAATTCTATCCCAATGGAGTAAGTGTTTATATCTTCTCGATCTTCCCATTTGCTTATTCCGGCATGCCAAGCTCGTTTTGATTCGTCAACCAACTGATAAATAGTTCCATCCCGATCAATCACATAGTGGGCACTGACACGATGAGGCGCTTGGCTGTGAATAAGATATGAAAATGTTTCATCCAGCGTTTGTGTGGCTGTTGCATGAATGACAATCATATCAATCGACGTTGTTCGATCATTAAAATGAGGAGAGGGTTTTTGAATAATTTTCATACATAATCCATCTGTTATCGGAGAAATTGTCGAGTTAGAGAAGGTCGCATAAAGCCGTGGCAAAGAGCAATAGCTAATGCATCTGAAGCATCTGGGGGAATATGCTCCGGAACTGTTTTTTTGAGGAGAGTTCGAACCATCATATCTACTTGCTTTTTATCTGCATGTCCGGCCCCCACGATCATTTTTTTTATTTGATTGGGTGTATATTCAAATACACGAATATGTAAAATGGCCGGCGTTAGTAAAACAACCCCGCGAGCTTGCCCCAATTTTAAAGTTGAAGAAGGATTCTTATTGACAAATGTTTCTTCTACCGCAGCCTCATCCGGATCATAAGATTCTATAATTCCTTTCAAGTGTTCGTGTAATTCTGCCAATCGCTCAGATAAAGTCGAATGATCCGGTGGATTGATAACTCCTGCGGCTACAAAACGAAAACGGGTGCCATCCTGTTCAATGACACCCCATCCCGTATGTCGCAAACCCGGATCTAAACCCAAGATGCGAATCATTTTATTCCGCTTCCAACTGTTTCATAATATTCTCATCAATGTCAGCATTTGTGATAACACGTTGAACATCATCATCTTCATTGAGTAGATTAATGAAGTTCATCAATTTTTGAGCTGTTTCCAAATCAGAAACAGGTGTCTGAACCAAAGGTTTCCAGTCCAATCGGGCCACATTAGGTGTTCCTAACTTGGCTTCTAAACCTTCTCGCACAACAGCCAAATCCTCCGGTGTGCAAGTAATCTCATGAGCCTCATCTGTTGAAACAACATCTTGCGCACCCGCCTCCAGAGCGGCCTCAAAAATAGCATCCGGTGTCCCGACGGAAATTGGATATTCAATATATCCGATCCGTTCAAAATTAAATGTGACAGATCCCGTTTCTCCAAAAACACCCCCATTTTTTGAAAATAAAGAGCGCAAATTTGGTGCTGTTCTTGCACGGTTATCTGTTAGTGCTTCCACAATGACAGAGACTTTTCCCGGTCCAAATCCCTCATAGCGAACTTCTTCATAGTTTGTTGTATCAGCTCCCTGAGTTCCTTTTGCAATGGCTCGTTCAATATTGTCTTTGGGCATATTCTCTGAACGAGCATTTTGAATAGCTAATCGTAAACGTGGATTCATCGCCGGATCCGGTAAACCGGTCTTAACGGCAACGGTAATTTCACGAGCCAGTTTTGAAAAAATCTTGGCTCTCATTTTGTCTTGAGCCCCTTTGCGGTACATAATGTTCTTAAATTGTGAATGTCCTGCCATAGTTATTCCTTTTGTATTTCAAAATGATATTTTATATTGAAAAATTGTATTTTAAAATGAGTTTCTTTATATCATATTTCATGCGTGTTTTCAAGATGGGCACCGATTCGAACCGGAAAAATTTTTGTTACGGTTCCTGTTTTTTCCTCTATTTCAACAAAAACAGCACAAAATGTGCCCTCTGATTCCGCCGGTTCTAATCGAGAATGACGAGGGGTACCTTGAAAAAAACGGGGAAGGGCTGTTTCTTTTTTCATCCCGATAATGGAATGATAATCACCGCACATGCCAATATCGGTTATATATCCGGTTCCATTTGGTAAAATTTGAGCATCTGCTGTTGGAATATGAGTATGTGTCCCAACGACCAAACAGGCCTGTCCATCTAAAAAATGTCCCATACCCATTTTTTCAGCGGTGGCCTCGGCATGGAAATCAACAACTAAAAAGTCCCAACATCTTCCCTTTGGATATTTTTCAAGCCAAGATTGAATACATTCAAACGGACTTTCAACGGATCTCATAAAAACATGTCCCTGTAGTTGAACAACCGCTAATCGATATCCGTTTGTTAATGTTTTGAAACAAAACCCCTTGCCGACTGTGTTTTCCGGATAGTTCATCGGACGAATAATATCATCTCGTTCCTCAAGAATTGGGAAAATATCTTTTTTATCGAAGGAGTGATTGCCTAAAGTGATGATATCTGTGCCTGCATTAAAGAATTCTTGAGCCATTTTGGGAGTAATTCCAAAACCATGGGCTGCATTTTCCGCATTGGCGATCACAAAGTCTAAACCAAATTGATTGCGCAATTTGGGAACATATTCTAAAACCAATCGTCGACCCGATTTGCCGACAATATCTCCGCAAAATAATCCCTTCATTACCCGATATCCTTTTCAGTGCCACTCAAATTTTCAGCTAACATATTCATTTTTACAGCTAGGTTCTCAATACTTTCGGCAAGCTGTTTTTGAATGAGGGCTTGTTGTTCAACATTTCCGCTTTTTTCTAAATGTTGTTTCTCTTCTTCCAACAGAAGACAAAGCATGGCTAACAGTTGTCCCTCTTGCATAAAACCGAGAGATTTCATTAATTGATCGGCTCTTTTGTCCAGAATCTCGGCCAATTCTCTCATGTGTGCTTCTTGTCCGTCATTGCAGGAAAATTTATAAAAACGTCCTCCAATCTTTAATGATACGACAGCCATTGCTATTCCTCTCCTTTGAAGGTTGATAAAGCGCTGTCCAAACGATGGTATGTCGTTTTGATGACGGATTTTAACTCTTGCAGTTCTTCAATCGCATGAATGTGTTCTTTTTTGGCTACATGAACAGCCTCTTCTAATTTTAAAACTGATTGTTCCAAGGATTTTAACGCTTCTTTGATTTCTTCCATTTATATCATACCCATTATGTCTTATACGTCTCTTCTTGTGTTGAACGCGGTTTGTAAAGTTCCGTCATCTAAATAATCCAATTCCCCACCAATTGGAACGCCACGAGACAAGGTTGAAATGTGGATGGGAAAAGATTCTAATTTTTCTGTTAGATAATGAACCGTTGATTGTCCTTCAACCGTTGCCGGAAGTGCTAAAATGACTTCAGTTGCATGATATTCACTTATCTTATTCATCAAACTTTGAATATTTAGCTCATCTGGTCCAATCCCATCCAGAGCAGATAAAAGTCCTCCCAAAACGTGATAAACACCTCTAAAAACACCAGCCCGCTCCAGAGCCCACAGATCGGTCACGTCACGAACAACACAAATCTGCCCTTTATTTCTATTCGGATCGGAACAGATTGAACAAGGAGAAGAGGTGTCCATATTACCACATTCCGGACAAGAGCGAACATGATCTAAAACAGATTGCATGGACTGTATCAAAGGAATAAAAAATGTTTCTTTTTTACTTAATAAGTGTAAAACAGCCCGACGCGCCGACCTTGGACCCAAAGCCGGCAACTTGCTCATGAGATGAATAAGCTGTTCGATTTCTCCTGTTTTCATTCAGCTATCCTAGAACGGCATCTTAAATCCCGGAGGTAAACCTAAAGAAGATTGAATGCGTTCCATTTCAGACACAAGTGCTTCATCGGCCTTGTTACGTGAATCATTGAGTGCAACAAGCAAAAGATCTTCTAATGTTTCAACATCATTCGGATCAACGACTGATTTATCCAAAGATACACTAACAGGGTTTCCTTTTCCCGTTAAAACAACTTTAACGGCTCCGCCGGCTGCAGTTCCTTCAAATTCGGCTTTTTCCATCTTTGTTTGGAGAATACTCATTTGAGATTGAACTTGTTGGGCTTTTTTCATTAAATCACCGATATTTTTCATTTGTTTTCCCTTTCTTTGTTCTATCTTTATCGATTTTGGAGATCATCCGGATCATTTTTTCGGATCATCCGCTCGGCCAGTATATCCTCTTTTCCTTTTTTATTCAATCAGAATATTTGACTTTAAGACTCATTTTTTATTCTCAAGCGAAAAATAGATGAGACCTTGCTTTTTTTTTATTTTTCAGATATCATCATCCAAATTTGTATCAAAAGGACATGACATGACTGACTTATCACATATTCGTAATTTTTCAATTGTAGCTCATATTGATCACGGGAAATCCACTTTGGCAGATCGACTGATACAATTGTGCGGAGCTGTTTCTGATCGTGAGATGAAAGCCCAAATATTGGATAATATGGATATTGAAAGAGAACGGGGTATTACCATTAAAGCTCAAACCGTTCGATTAAATTATCATGCCCAAGATGGGCAGGATTATATCTTAAATTTAATCGATACGCCGGGACATGTGGATTTTGGATATGAGGTCAGCCGATCTTTGGCTGCATGCGAGGGTTCTCTTCTTGTCGTTGATGCCTCTCAAGGGGTAGAGGCTCAAACATTGGCAAATGTTTATAAGGCATTGGATGCCAATCATGAAATTGTTCCCGTTATTAATAAAATAGATTTACCGGCAGCAGATCCGGATCGTGTCAAAGATCAGATTGAAAATGTTATCGGTATTGATGCTTCTGAGGCTCCTCTGATTTCGGCAAAAACAGGGTTGGGTGTTCA
The DNA here is from genome assembly GCA_949286245.1 of uncultured Alphaproteobacteria bacterium. Taxonomy (GTDB): domain Bacteria; phylum Pseudomonadota; class Alphaproteobacteria; order CAAHEQ01; family UBA3637; genus CALXPF01. The sequence goes on along the minus strand of CASECF010000009.1, from coordinate 35,059 downwards.
AGAGGTTTTGGAAACAATCGTTCATCGACTTCCGCCTCCCGAAGGTGAAGTGAATGCTCCTTTGAAGGCTATGTTGGTTGATTCTTGGTATGATTCTTATCTAGGTATTATTGTTTTGGTTCGTGTTGTGGACGGAATTCTTAAAAAGGGAATGAGTATTCGGATGATGTCAACAAATACAACCTATAAGGTGGAAAGGCTGGGATATTTTACTCCTAAAATGACAGATAGTTCCGAAATTAAAACGGGAGAACTCGGTTTTATTATTTGTGGAATTAAATCAATCGGGGAAACGCATGTCGGAGATACGATCACAGATGAAAAAAATCCGACTAAAGAGGCATTGCCCGGCTTTAAACCAAGTCTCTCGGTTGTCTTTTGCTCTCTGTTTCCGGTTGATATGAGTGATTATGAAAATTTAAAGGAGTCTTTGGGTAAGTTGCAACTAAATGATGCGGCTTTTCAATTTACACCGGATAAATCCATGGCGTTGGGGCAGGGGTTTAGGTGTGGTTTTCTAGGGCTCTTGCATATGGAAATTATTCAAGAACGGTTGTCTCGGGAATTCAATTTAGATTTAATTACAACCGCTCCTTCCGTTGCTTATCATGTTCATTTAACAAACGGAAATATGATTGTCATGCATAATCCGGCAGATATGCCAGATCCATCATCCATTGCGTTTATTGAAGAACCTTGGGTCAAAGCGAGTATTTTAACGCCGGATGAATATTTGGGGGGAATTCTTCAATTATGTACGGAACGAAGAGGTGTCCAAAAAGATTTAACGTATGTCGGTAATCGGGCAATGCTCGTTTATCAACTGCCGTTGAATGAAATTGTCTTTGATTTCTATGATCGTCTTAAGTCTTTATCAAAAGGATATGCCAGTTTCGATTATGAAGTGGCTGATTATGAAAAAAGTGATTTGGTTCGTGTGAATATCATGGTTCACGGAGAGCAAGTAGATGCTTTGGCATTTTTAGCTCATCGCTCTCAGGCCGAACGGAGAGGGCGTCAGATTTGTGAGCGATTAAAGGATTTGATCCCTCGTCATCAATTCAAAATTCCCATTCAAGCAAGCATCGGGGGTAAAATTATCGCCAGAGAGGATATTTCTGCGTTTCGGAAGGATGTGACGGCTAAATGTTATGGTGGAGATATTACTCGAAAACGAAAACTTCTTGAAAAGCAAAAAGAGGGGAAAAAACGGATGCGCCAATTCGGGAGTGTTGAAATTCCGCAAACCGCCTTCATCAATGCCTTAAAAATCGGAGATGAGTAGAATAATTAAATAATTTGATTTTCCCATATATTTTTAAAATGAAACAAACAAAAAATAAGTCATTTTAAAAAATAAATTTTACGCTCTTGACGAATGAAATAAGAAATACTATGTTATGTCTAACTCTGACATGGGGTGATTGAAAGGAAGAAAAGGGGCTTGAAAAAAAGTCTATTCTACTTATATAGTCAAAGAAAATAAAATGAAAGGACTCAACATGAAATTCAAACCATTACTTGATCGTGTCGTAATCAAAAGAACGCCGGAAGAAAGTCGAACGGCCGGCGGAATTATTATTCCGGATACAGCTAAAGAAAAGCCATCGCAAGGTGTTGTTGTCGCTGTTGGCCCCGGTGCTCGAGATGACGTCGGAAAGATCATCCCGATGACATTGAAAGAAGGCGACAAAGTTTTGTTCGGAAAGTGGTCCGGAACAGAAATTAAAATTGACGGCGAGGAATTGCTGATCATGAAAGAAACAGATATTTTAGGTATCTTGGAATAACTTAGGTTTTTAGAAAAATAGAGAAAGGATAAAAAACAATGCCAGCAAAAGAGATTAAATTTGGAACGGATGCTCGCTCACGTATGTTGCGCGGAGTGGATATTTTGGCAGATACCGTTAAAGTGACATTGGGGCCTAAGGGGCGTAATGTCGTTTTGGGAAAATCTTATGGGGCTCCCAAAATTACAAAAGACGGTGTTTCGGTTGCTAAAGAAATAGAATTGCATGAAAAATTTGAGAACATGGGTGCTCAAATGGTTCGTGAGGTTGCTTCAAAGTCAGCAGATATTGCCGGTGATGGAACAACAACGGCAACGGTTTTAGCGCAAAGTATTATTCGAGAGGGTGTGAAAGCTGTTGCAGCCGGAATGAACCCGATGGATTTAAAAAGAGGAATCGATTTGGCGGTTGCTGCTGTTGTTTCCGATATCAAATCTCGTTCTAAGGAGATTTCAACCTCTGCTGAGATTGCTCAAATCGGAACAATTTCAGCTAACGGAGACAGCTCAATCGGTGATTATATTGCTCGTGCCATGGAAAAAGTCGGAAATGAGGGCGTGATTACTGTTGAAGACGCTAAAGGAATGGAAACAGAGTTGGAAGTGGTCGAAGGAATGCAATTCGATCGAGGATACCTATCCCCTTACTTTATTACAAATCCAGAAAAAATGGTTGCTGAATTAGATAATCCGTATATTTTGATTGTGGATTCTAAATTATCTAATTTACAAGCTTTGATTCCTGTTTTAGAGGCGGTTATCCAAACATCTCGTCCGTTGTTGATTATTGCCGAAGATGTTGAGGGAGAAGCTTTGGCCACTTTGGTTGTTAATAAGTTGCGGGGTGGTTTAAAAATCGCTGCTGTTAAGGCTCCGGGCTTTGGTGACCGCAGAAAAGCGATGTTGGAAGATATCGCTGTGTTGACGCACGGACAAGTAGTTTCCAGTGAATTGGGAATGAAATTGGAAGACGTCACTTTGGCTCATTTGGGAACAGCTAAATCCGTGACGATTACAAAAGAGGATACAACGATTGTTGATGGGGCCGGAGATAAAGATTCTATTGCTGCTCGTGTTCAACAAATTAAGCAACAAATTGAAGAAACCACATCTGATTATGATCGTGAAAAACTGCAAGAACGATTGGCTAAATTATCCGGTGGCGTTGCCGTGATTAAGGTGGGTGGTGCCTCTGAATTAGAAGTGAAAGAGAAAAAAGATCGTGTAGATGATGCATTGCATGCGACACGAGCTGCCGTCAAAGAGGGAATTGTCCCTGGTGGTGGTGTTGCTTTATTGTATGCAACCAAAGCTCTTGAGACAGTTAAACCGGAAAATGATGATCAACGAGTGGGTGTCGATATCATTCGAAAGGCTTTACAATCACCGCTTCGTCAGATCGCTGAGAATGCTGCCGTTGATGGTTCCGTTATTGTCGGAAAATTGCTGGAAAAATATGATGTGAATATGGGATATGATGCACAAAAAGGCGTTTATACCAATATGTTTGATTCCGGTATTATTGATCCGACAAAAGTTGTGCGGACAGCTTTAGAAGGAGCCTCTTCTATCGGTGGGTTGTTAATTACAACGGAAGCCATGGTTGCTGATAAGCCTGAAGAAAAATGTGCTTGCGGTGGTCACGAAGGCCCTGCCGGTATGCCGGGAATGGGTGGTATGGGCGGTATGTACTAGAAACCCAAGTTTAGAACTTAAAAAAGGTCGCTTCGGCGACCTTTTTTTGATCCATATAGATTGTAATAAAAATTTTTTAAAATATAAAAATCAATAATAATGTAAAAAGATTTCAAAAAACGGTTAATCGTGAAAAGTATTCTTCAAATGATAGATACTTAATCCAAATGTATTGTCGGGCAGAAACGATTTATTTTTTGTTTGAGTGTTTCTCGATCAAAGATCATTTTTTTATCCGGTAAATCCCATAATGCTTTGTATTTATCACACTTTGTTCCTTTCATGAGGCGATCTACTTCTTCTTTGGGAAAAAAATGTAAAAAAGCATTTCGTATAGCACGATCTCGAGATTCATATTGGGTTTTTCGATAACGATATTGCTTGGGCGATCGTTGATCGTATCCTAGTAAAATATCGGGCAAACTGACAATAGATCCGCCGGCAAAAATAATATCCGTTAAAAATTTCATATCCTCGGCATATTTATATTTCTCATTGTATTGGATATGTTTTTCATCCAAAAAAGACTTTCGGATCATCCATGTGGAGTGGGGCGCAGGGGTATAAAAAAGAGTTTCGATGGCCGCACTTTTTTCGTTGGGATCACTCATCCATGGGAATAGTCTTTGAAAGGGATCTTCCCCGATGGCGTATCGATTGGTTCCCAAGACGGTGATATGTGGATTTTCTTCAAGAAAAGCAACTTGCTTCTCAAAGCGGGTCGGTAGAGAAATATCGTCATCATCCATGCGCGCAATATATTTCCCCCGAGCTTTTTTTATTCCAAAATTCAAATTATGAACAAGACCTTTATTCCGCTTGTTTTTATAGACTTTAATTCGGGGATCTTTTTCTTGATAAGCGGTGATGACTTCTTGTGTTTTGTCAATGGATCCATCGTCAATAATAATAAACTCAAAATCTTGAAATGTTTGAGATAAAATGGAATCAATCGCTTTTGGCAGATAGGTGGCTCTATTATAAGTTGACAGAATAACCGAAACGGTGGGACGTTTTGTGATAAGGTAATATCCCCCTACAAAAAGAGAAAAGGCAATAATTAAAAGACCTGACAATACATATTTTTTTGTACTTTTTTTCATGAGGGGATCCGTTCTTTCTTTTTTGAATTTTTTTGTATTTTGTGCTTCTTTTTTGAAAGAATGATTTTAAAGATCAATCCACCGGTCAGTGGGGTTGCCTCTATAAGTGTCGCTTGGACATTGTCTCCCGGCATTAAAATATCTCCTGTCTTGGGATTATACAGGCGTTGCATCTCTTCTTCAAAGTCATAAAAGCCACCGGGGATATTTCGCATGGGAACAAAACCATCCGCCATCGGATTTTCTAAACGAATAAAAAGACCGAAACGTGTTACGGAAACGATACGGGCATTAAAAATTTTTCCGGTTTGTTGGGAGAGATACAAGGCAATATATCGGTCATCCGCATCTCTTTCGGCAGCGGCTGCTTGGCGTTCCGTCTGAGAAATATGTTGAGCTATTTGAGAAAAATTTTCCTCTTCCGCAACTGTAAGAGCACCCTCTCCGAGTTTCAATGCTTTGACAAGGGAGCGATGGACCAAAATATCTGCATATCGTCGAATAGGTGAAGTAAAGTGAGCATATTTTGGAAGAGCTAAACCAAAGTGCCCAATATTTTCGGGAGAATAAACGGCTTGTGATTGAGATCGTAACACGTATTCATTGAGAGCAAAATTATAGCGAGCATTTTTGTTGTTCAAAATACTATTATAAGCGTGAGCATCAGATGTTTCATCCACGGAAATATTGGTAAGTCCGGTTGCTCTTAAATATTTATTGAGTTGCTCCACCTTCTCGGAACTGGGGCGATCATGGACACGGTACATTGTGGGAGCTTTCTTCTCTTCCAGTGTTTCAGCAGCGGAAACATTGGCTAGAATCATCAATTCCTCAATAAGCTCCATGCTGGTTAATCGTTCTCGATTTTTAATTTGGAGGATCTTTCCTTCGGCGTTTAGTTTGATTTCCGGTTCGGGAACGTTAATTTCCAAAACACCTCGTTTTTGACGTTGTTTTTTGAGCAGTTGATAGACGGATTGAAGTGCTTTTATCTCTTTTTCAAGACCGTTAATATTTAATGAGCCCTCCAATGAAGCTTGGACTTCCGAATAGGTCAGTCGGCGTTCGGATCGAATAAGGGCTCTGATAAAACGATGTTTTATTTTTTTGCCATGGGCATTGAGCCAAATTTCACAAACAAGTGCCGCACGGGGTTCTCCCGGTTTTAGAGAACAAACACCGTTTGATAGTTCGAACGGAAGCATGGGTAAAACACGATCCGGAAAATAGACGGAGTTTCCGCGGAGTTTTGCATCGGTATCCATCGCCATGCCGGAACGAACATACCAAGAAACATCCGCAATACCGATACAGAGATGCCATCCGTTTGGATTGTTTGGATTTTGATCTTGTTCGGCCCAGACGGCATCATCAAAATCACGAGCATCTTCCCCGTCAATGGTTACGAAAGGAATGTGTGTCCAATCCGGATGTTCTTCGGAAGCTTTCGGAACCTTCACTTTTGATGCCTCTTTTTCTGTTTGTTCCAGAAAAGCAATCGGTAAATTATGCAAATAAATAGCGATTAAGGTGGCAGAAAAGGGATCATTTGCCGATCCAATTCTGCGAACAAAAGAAGCCTTCGGAGATCGAGAGTGAATGGGAGGAATTTCGATAATGAGTAAATCTCTGTTATAAACATCTCGTGGCAAGTCATCCACGATGAACCCCTGTGTTAAACGCCTGTCGACAGGATAAACACGACCATTGTCATAAACACCGACCATCCTGTTATCACTTTGAGTGATTCGTTTTAAAACGCTTCCCTCATAATAATTCTTTCCCATATTTTTGACACGAACCCGAACGATATCGCCGACACCGGCCGGTGGTTTAATCAAATTCTGAGTAATAATGATTTGAGGCGGTTGATCTTTGGAAAGCCATTCCAAAGGACGGGCGACAAGATCTCCCATGGAATCAATACCCGTAATTTCCAGAGTTGTGATTTCATCTAAAATATTTCTGGATTTGATCCGGCGAGATCCGGATTCCGTCTGTAAGAGACCTTTTTCCCGAAGGTCTCGGATCATTATTTTCAGCGCCTGACGATCATCACCTTTAATGTGAAAGTCTCGAACAATTTGTCGTTTGTTAACGAGGCCGGTTTGTTTGTTTAAATAACTCATCAATTCGTCCATGGACGGAACAGATGTCGATTGCTTTTTTTTCATAAAACCTCTCTTAAAGAAGAGTATATCATAGCAAAAGGGGGATCGCAAGAAGCTTTGTTTGTTTTACTGGGAAAACTCTTTTTTAACAAAAGAGCTCTCAAATAAGAAAAGGATGTCTTCACATCCTTTTCTTGCCTTTTTTATTTGCTCTTCTTTTTTGCTTTTGAAACGCTGGTTGGTTTCTCATCCGTGGTAGGTGGTGTACTTTGTGTTGCCGGACGAGCTCTGAGAGCATTCGGATTGCGCGGGGGTTGTTTTTCATTCGGATAAACCGGCTTTCCGTAATAGGCGTTTAAATAAACTTCTTTAATTTCGGAAATGAGCGGATATCTGGCGTTAGATCCCGTGCATTGATCATCAAAAGCTTCTTCGGACAGTAAATCCAGTTTTTCCAAAAAGGCCGCTTCATCAACACCCCAGTCTTGGATGGAACGTGGAACATCTACAGAATCTTTCAGTTGTTGAACGGCATCAATCAAACATTTGACTTTTTCATCTGTTTGATTGTCCTTTAATCCCTTTGTCAATCCGATTGAATCTGCAAAAAGAGCATATCGTTCTTTAATCATGGGGTATTTATATTGCGGGAACATTCCCTGCTTTACCGGAACATCAGTTGCGTTATATTGAATAACATACGGGAGCAACAATGCGTTGGCCATACCGTGCGGAACATGAAAATGGGCTCCCAATTTATGTGCCATGGAGTGGCAAACACCCAAGAATGCATTGGCAAATGCTTGACCGGCCATTGTTGCCGCATAGTGCATTTTTTCTCGTGCTTCGGGATCTTTAGCTCCGTTTTGATAAGATCTCGGTAAATACCCAAAAACCAATTTAGCGGCTTCAACGGCCGGTCCGTCCGACAGATTGTTTGCATAAAGCGATGTGAAGGCTTCTGTCGCATGTGTCAAAACGTCAATTCCGGAATAGGCCGTCAAACCACGTGGCATGCTCATGGCTAAATCCGGATCCACAATCGCCATATTCGGTAAAATCGAATAATCGGTAATTGGATATTTTTGATCGGTTCTGTCATCCGTAATAACCGTAAACGGAGTCACCTCAGACCCTGTTCCGGATGTTGTCGGAATAGAAACCATTTTGGCTTTTTGTCCCAATTCGGGGAAAACAACAATTCTCTTTCGGATATCGATAAATCGCATAGCGATGTCTTCAAAAGAGAGTTCCGGATGTTCATACATGAGCCAGACAATTTTAGCCGCATCCATCGGAGATCCGCCTCCGACTGCGACAAAAACATCCGGTTCAAAACGACGAACTTGATCTAAAATGATGTGAATGGTAGAAAGATCCGGATCCGGTTTGACTTGATCAAATGTTTGATAAATCATCCCATTTTTTTCAAGAATACCGCCGATCCGATCCGTAATACCAATCTGAGACATAGTCGCATCCGTGATAATAAATGCTTTTTTATGCCCCTTTAATTCCGCAAGAGCAAAATCCAAACAGCCTCGTTTAAAATAGATTTTTTGTGGGGTTTTGAACCATAACATATTTTCACGACGTTCTGCTACAGATTTGATATTCATTAAATGTTTTACTCCTATGTTTTCACTAATGGAATTACCGCCCCAAGAACCGCAACCCAGTGTTAAAGAGGGAGGGAGACGGAAGTTGTATAAATCACCGATAGCCCCTTGTGAAGACGGCATATTGATGAGTGTTCGTCCGGTTGTGAGCGTTTTTTGGAACAGGTCAATGTGTTTTTTGTTGGTCTCATGTGTATAAAGAACAGAAGTGTGTCCTGCTCCGCCTAAAATAATTAAGTGCTGTGCCATTTCAACAGCCGTTGAAAAATCAGGGGCTTTGAAGAAACCTAAAATCGGAGAGAGTTTTTCATGGGCAAAAGGATTGTCATCTGAAATTTGTTCACTTTCAACCATGAGAATTTTTGTCTTTTCTGGGACTTTAAATCCGGCCATATTTGCAATCGTTTCTGCTGATTGACCGGCAACTGCTCCGTTTAATTTTCCGTTTTGGAATAAAATAGCCTGTAATTTTTGTTTTTGATCTTCCGTTAAAAATAAACAGCCTCGTCGAATGAACTCTTTTTTGACAGCCTCGTAAACAGGAGCCTCCACAACAACGGCTTGCTCAGAGGCACAGATCGTTCCGTTATCAAAGGTTTTGCTCAAAATCACACTGCTGACGGCCATTTGAATATCAGCGGTCGAATCAATGATGACGGGCGTGTTGCCGGCACCAACACCGATGGCGGGTGTTCCGGAGCTGTAGGCTGCTTTTACCATACCGGGGCCACCTGTTGCCAAAATGAGAGAAACGTCTTTATGTCCCATGAGATATCCGGTTACGGCGACCGAAGAAGGTTCGATCCATCCGATAATATTCTCGGGAGCTCCGGCTTTAACGGCAGCTTCCAAAACAATACGAGCCGCTTCATTTGTACATTTTTTGGCACGTGGGTGGGGAGCAAAAATAATACCGTTTCTTGTTTTTAAGGCAATAAGGGCCTTAAAAATAGCCGTTGATGTGGGATTGGTTGTCGGCACAATTCCGGCGATAACCCCCATGGGCTCCGCAATTTTTTTGAAGCCTTGAATATCGTCTTCACAAATGACACCACATGTTTTTGTATCTTTATAGGCATTAAAGATATACTCGGCGGCAAAATGATTTTTGATGACTTTGTCTTCTACAATTCCCATTCCCGTTTCTTCCACGGCCATTTTGGCCAACGGAATACGGGCAGAGCAGGCCGCAATGGCTGCCGCTTTGAAAATAGCATCTACTTTTTCTTGATCAAAAGTTGCAAAAACGGCTTGAGCCGCTTTGATACGCTTTACCACCTCATCAACATGTTGTTTTTCTTGCTCTGTTAATTCAGCCATAAATCCTCCTTTGTTAACTGATACTAATAAATTGCAGTATAAATACATTCCCTAAAACTGCAAGTTTTTTCTTAATCATTGTTTTTATAAAAAAGTTTGTTGTTTAACAAAATAAAAAAGCCGTTTGTACGGCTTCTTTATTTTTTACTGACAATAACCATGGCTTCTCTTAAAACACGATCCGATCCGATGGTGTATCCAGCCTGCAGTTCTTGAACGATTGTTCCCGGTTCTTTAGACGGATCTTCCACTTCTTGAATAACTTTATCAAAATTAGGATCAAAAAGGCGACCGATTGTTTCCATTCTCTTTATTTGATGATTGTTGAATACTGTTTGAAGTTGCTTCTCCGTCATCTCGACTCCGGTCAACAGGTTTTTTAAAAACGGATCGGGATTCTTGTTCTCAGCTTTCAGTTTATCAAGTTCCTTTTGTGCACATTGAATGGCTCCGTTTAAAAAATCGGCGACCTGTAAGAGATCTTTTGCAAAACCGGCATTGGCATATTTATTTGCTTTTTCAATATCGGTTTGTGTTCGCTTACGTAAATTTTCCATTTCGGCTTGAGAGCGAAGGGCTAAGTCCTTCCAATGATCAATATCTGCCTGACACTTCTCAATGTAAGCTTGAATATCTTCCGCCTTTTTTTCAGGTTTTTCAGACTGATTTTTCGGTGGTTGTTTGGATGTGGATTGTTCCTCGGTGCCTTGTTTTTGTTCTTGTTTAGGAAACGGTGCTTTATCTTTTGTCATTTTCTTACCCTTAATTTATGTCAAAACAATGTAGCATATATTTAGATGTTTTTGAAATAAAAATCAAGTCTTTCGTTTTGTTTTGGCAGATAGACCGGATGCTTTTGGGAAAACTCTTGATTTTTCGAGCAGAAAATGGTACGCTGAACGCCGTTTTTTAGTGGAGGAGTTTTATGGTTAGATCATTTGGAAGAGCGGATGACCAATTAAGACCGTGTGAGTTGGTCCCTCACGTGAATAAGCATGCGGAAGGATCTTGCCTTGTGAAATGGGGAGACACACATGTTCTTTGTACGGCCAGCATTGAAGAAAAAGTTCCGTCATGGATTAAAAACAGCGGCGCCGGATGGGTGACGGCCGAATATGGAATGTTGCCCAGATCAACGTCTGTTCGTATGGATCGAGAGGCCAAAAAAGGACAGTCCGGTCGAACGCAGGAAATTCAAAGATTGATCGGTCGATCTTTGCGGGCGGCTATTGATTTAAAAGCCATTGAAAATATTTCAATTAAAATTGATTGCGATGTCATACAGGCCGACGGAGGAACGCGTACGGCTTCCGTTACGGGAGGTTTTGTTGCTCTTTACTTGGCTTGTCAAAAATTGTTGCAAGAAGGAAAGATTCAAAAAATGCCGATTACGGATTTTGTTGCCGCCGTTTCTTGCGGTATCGTGGCGGGACGTCCGGTTTTGGATCTGGATTATAATGAAGATTCAACAGCCGGAACGGATTCCAATTTTGTCATGAACGGGAGCGATCGGTTGATTGAAGTTCAGGGGACTGCGGAACACGGAGCCTTTTCATCAGATGAATTGATGCAATTATTGTCATTGGCCCAAAAGGGTGTTCACGAATTGATTTCTCTTCAGAAAAAAGCTTTGGGAATTGAGGAGGTTAAGTAATGATACAAAAAATTATTTTAGCAACGCATAACCAACATAAGCTTCAAGAAGCACAGGAGATTTTGGCACCGTTGGGTGTGATGGTTGTCGGAGCAGACGCATTGAACCTTCCAGATGTAGAAGAAACAGGAACGACATTTCAAGAAAATGCTCTTTTGAAAGCACGAGCCGCTTTTCGGTTGACGGGATTGCCGGCGATTGCGGATGATTCGGGAATTTGTATTTGTGCCTTGAATGATGAACCGGGAATATATGCGGCAAGATATGCGCAGAAAAATGGCGGTTTTCCGGCTGTTTTTGATGTTCTTAATCAGCGATTGGGCGATAATCCGGACAGAAGAGCCTATTTTATATGTGCCATGGCCTTGGTTTTAGATCAAAAAAACGAGTCTGTTTTTATCGGTCGGATGGATGGTCAACTGGCTCATACGCCGAAGGGACACCATGGCTTTGGATATGATCCGATGTTTATCCCTGATGGATTTTCACAAACATTGGGAGAAATGGATGCTGACGTAAAAAATGAAATTTCTCACAGAGCTAAAGCCCTTCAAAAAACATTTGATTTTTTAAAAGAATATTTTAAAAAAGAAGAATAATTTAAAACTTTCTTCAGTTTTTTTAATCCATCATTGTGTACCGCAGTGTATGGGGCGCTTAAGGAGGGGAATGCGGATTGGCTTTCCCCCTCTTTTAAAGATAAGTTCTTTTTTGTTATGGTGTTTTTGAAAATGGGGTGCTTTTTTTGACGTGGATGTCTTATTCTATTTCTTCAAAATAGGAGTTCACCGCTTTGACCATGGCTTCTGCAAGCTTTTTACGATAAGATTGCTTTTGAAGATTTCGTTCTTCCGTTCTGTTGGATAGATACCCCATTTCCATGAGAACGGACGGAATAGTCGGTGATTTTAAGACGACAAATCCGGCAAATCGATGAGCGTTTGGAACGAGTTTAACATTTTTCTTCATTTCTTTGACGAGAGCCGTGGCATATTTGGCTGATTTTTCCATCGTGTCTCGTTTGGCTAAATCAATCAAAATATTTCCGACTTCCGGCTGATAGTCACCTAAATCCATTCCGAAAATAATGTCGGCTTTGTTTTCTCGCTCCGCCAGAGCGGCCGCCTCTACGTCAGAGGCTCGTTCCGAAATCGTATAGACGGATAGCCCTCTGGCAGAAGAGTTTGCCGCACTGTCGGCATGAATGGAGATAAACAGATCGGCATTTGCCTTGTGTGCCTTTTGAATACGACCTCTTAAGGTAATGTAGATATCTTTATCTCTGGTCAGGACAACTTTATATCCGGCTTTTTCCAAAAGTGTCTTAGCTTCTTTCGCCATTTTAAGTGTGAGATGTTTTTCATAATTTCCGGATTTTGAAATGGCTCCCGGATCTTGTCCTCCGTGGCCGGGATCCAAGACGATAATTTTTTGGCGTTTTTTTCCGCTGAAGGGTTGTAAACCGACATTTGATTTTGCTGTTGCGGAAAAGGTTGATTGTTTTGGTGTGTTTTGAACAGAAACAGTTGTGTCGGAAGAAATATCCATGACAAAACGCCACGGCTTTTTAGCTGTTTCCGGCGGTAAAAGAAAATGGCTTTCCGTCAATGTTTGGTTCGGCAAATCCAAGACGATTCGAGCCGTGTCGGGATTGGGTTGCCCAAACCGTAAACCGGTAATAAATCCCATGGTTGGAATTCTTTTTGTTTTCATGGCCGGTTCAAAATTGGTTTTTTTAAAGTCGATAACCAGTCTTGAGGGATCCATCAGGCGAAAGACGGTTGCTTCCGTTTTTTCCGATAATTCGGCAACCAAACGAACCACGTTTGGTTTGTTTCTGCCGATCCGAATATCGGAAACAGATGCCGCCGTCACCGACAAGGTCAGGAACAGGCAGATCATAAAACAAACAAAAGAAACCAACCGCTTCATCATAAAATATATAAAAATTCCATAAAAAACTTGCTTATTTATTCATATACCGATATAATGCAAAATGCAACCGAAAAGTTGCCCAGAAATTTTTTAACAATCCGAAACGGGTATAAGGACCATGCAATTAGGGATAAAATTTGTCCTTTATTTTTTACATCTGACTTTGTGCGGATTGTTTTTTGATACTGTCAAAAAGAAAATAAAACAATTTAATATACAGAATTTAAAGGAATATTTTTTATGTCAAAGAAAATGCTTATTGATGCAACGCATCCAGAGGAAACACGCGTTGTTGTTATAGAAAACGGGAGATTGGAAGAGTTAGACGTTGATACTTCTACAAAAAAGCAAATTAAGGGAAATATCTATTTAGCAAAGGTTGTTCGGGTCGAGCCGTCACTTCAAGCTGCGTTTGTTGATTATGGCGGGAACAAACACGGCTTTTTGGCTTTCGGAGAAATCCATCCGGATTATTATCAGATACCGGTTGCGGACAGAGAGGCGTTGAAGGAAATGATGACCTCTCATGATGAGGCGGATAATGGTGCAGATCCGACAAATTCGGATGACAAAACACCGGATAAATCAGACGTTGAGGTTGTGAGTGAATCGGAAACGGAAGAGCCGACACGGCATCGTCCTTCTTTTTTTAAAAAATACCGGATTCAAGAAGTGATCAGACAGGGGCAAGTTATGCTTGTTCAGGTTGTTAAAGAAGAGCGAGGAAACAAAGGGGCTGCTTTAACGACATATTTATCATTGGCAGGACGATACAGTGTTTTAATGCCGAATAACGGCAAGGGCGGTGGCGTATCTCGTAAGATCACGAATGCAAAAGACCGTAAATCGTTGAGAACCATTGTGGATAAATTGCCGATTCCTCAGGGAATGAGCGTTATTATCAGAACGGCCGGTCAAGGAAAGACGAAAACGGAGATTAAACGGGATTATGATTATTTAATCAAGACGTGGATGCGGATTCGAGAAAAGACACTTGAGTCTTTGGCTCCGACCCTTATACATGAAGAGGGCGATATTATTAAACGATCTCTTCGGGATGTGTTTACACCGGATATTGAAGAAATTTGGGTCGAGGGAGAAACAACTTATAAAACGGTTCGAGATTTTATGAAGATGTTAATGCCGGGTCAGACTAAAAAAATTAAGCAATATAAGGGAGCGGAAAGTCTGTTCTTGCACTATCAAATTGAGAATCAATTAGAGGCTATTCACAGTAATATTGTTCAATTACGTTCCGGCGGGTATTTGGTTATTGATCAAACGGAGGCATTGGTTGCGGTTGATGTCAACTCCGGACGGGCTACACGGGAGCACGATATTGAGGAAACAGCTCTTCGAACCAACTTAGAAACGTGTGACGAATTGGCAAGACAACTTAAATTAAGAGATTTGGCCGGATTGATTGTCATTGATTTTATTGATATGGACGATCCCAAGAATAATGCCGCGGTTGAAAGACGGCTTAAGGAGGCATTAAAGAAGGATCGGGCTCGAATCCAAGTCGGTAAGATGTCCGGATTTGGATTGATGGAGATGTCTCGTCAAAGACTTCATTCCAGCTTTTTGGAAAGTTCGTATAAACCCTGTTGTTGCTGTGGCGGAAAAGGATTGGTGCGGTCGATAGAGTCATGTGCAATGCATGCGTTGCATTTATTGGAAGAAGCCGGCTTAAAGAATACGGGGAGCACGATTTTGATCTCACTTCCGTTGGAGACGGCAACGTATGTCCTTAACAATAAGCGAGATAATATCTGTGCTTTGGAAAAGAAGTTTGATTTTAAAATTCAGGTTTTGGTTGATACCGATATGGAACGGTCTTCTGATTTTAAATTGGAGCGAATCAGAATGACAGGTGAGAAGGGGGTTCTTAATTTAACATCTCAGTCCAAACAAGATAAAGAAAAAACAAAAAATGATTCGGACAAAAACAAATCGTCCGAGGCGTCAAATGAAACGCCCGTTAATCCGGAGACTTCTGCCGGATCGGATAAAGGGGAAAAATATGAACGAAAGGGGCGCTCCAGAAATCAACGGCGCCGAGAGTGGAAGCGAAATAAAGCACGCCGAGAACAGGAGCGTCGATTAGCTCGTGAGCAACAGGGCGTGATGACTGAGAATGAAAACGGTGCGGAGGGTACTGTATCTCAAACAGGATCGTCTCAAGAGCATTCTTCTGTTCCCGATACGCAACAAAATGTAGCGGACAGACCGGTGTTGACGGGTGAAGAAAAATTTAAGGTTGTAGAACAAGCTCCGCTCAAAGATTACAAGAAGAAGCGGAAGGATCGTTCCTTATCAGAGAATCCGGCAGAAAATTCCGGACAAGAAAATGAAATCAAGGAAAATTCTTCGCCAGTTGAGAAGCCCCAAGTAAGTGAGCAGAACGCATCGGAGATCACCCCGTCTCCCGAGAGTGATACCCCAACGGAAGCGCCTCGCAAAAAGAGGGGGGGCTGGTGGAATAAGCTCGTCAAACCCAATTAAATTAAAACATATAAAAAGCCTTCTCTCAATGAGAAGGCTTTTTTACCGACAAAGCAGAAAATAAAAACATTAAGAAAAAATTTTATATGGCTGTTCTGTCGGCAGAATGGCTCTGATATTATTTGTGAAAGGGATGGGAATATCTTTTTTATGTTTCAAATGAAACACAATCTGCATGAGCCGGCAGACGCACATCCGATCGGCGATTAAGAGAAAAAGGCTTTAGATAGGGCGAACACGGTTGAGGGTCGGTCATACGCCTGCGTTAGATGGCGGGAGTTTGTTCGTTAAACAAAAAATTAAAAAAGTGCTCGAGCCGGAAGAGAAAAAGTTTTTAAGCAGATCAAAGATTTTTTGGATTAAGGAAAGATGGGTGTGGATGTATGTTTTTAAAGGATGATATTCGGGGTAAAGGACGAGGGGCTGAGAGAGAAAAAAAGAACAAAGAGAAATTCGGATGGAGCAAAAAGAAAAATAATTTAAAAAGAGAGATGACGTTTATGGCGGAGAAGATCTGATGATTTTATAGAAACGTTTATTTTTTACTTGAAATTTTTATTTTTTTATGTAAAATGAAAAAATCATTTTGACCCTATCATCTAGTGGTTAGGATACAGCCCTCTCAAGGCTGGTACACGGGTTCAAATCCCGTTAGGGTCGCCAATTTGTGGCAGAGGTTTGAAAATTAAGATCTGCCACTTTTTTTGTAAAAATGCATAACATTTGAATATCTTCAGCTTTAAAGTTTTAATTTTTAGGAATTAAATACTATTTTACTTTTTTGTAGTAGAATTATTTTTATATTATTTCGGATTTAATCCTATGGCTAATTTTTAGGTGAGAGCGTATGAAGAATATGATTTGTGCAGATATTTTAAAAAAAGTCGGATTTACAGAATTGCCAGAAGAATTGGATGATCAAAAAGTAAATCAAGAGGAAGCATTAGATTGGGCAACTCACATTGATTTTGAGAGAGCTTTGAAATTTTATTGTCTCGATCTTCACAAAAATTTTATGTCTTTGTTTGAACCTTATCTAAAAAAATGGATGAAAGATACTGATCTAAAAATGGCAACATTTATGTTAAATCGCTTCTTGTTTGAACCCGATAAATATGGATGGGATAAGAGATTTAAAAGAGAGATAATCGATTGGTTGCCTGCAATCGTTTTGTTGTCGGGATATCTTATTCATTTAGATAATATGAAAAAAAGAAGTTTTGATCTTTCCCAGATAGAAAAACACAGAGATAGAATTAAACAATCGTGTATATTGGATATGGAAGTATATCACATGAACGGGATTGATCTTTCTCATTTGATGTGGGGAAGTATTTTTATCAATGCTCATATTGTGGAAATCGGACGTTTGCAATATGAGATTAAAAAGTATGATTATGCTTTTTTACCTTTTAAGATGGATCAAGAATTTTGTATCAATCTACACATTCCAAGAATGGGAAAATTAGATAGTCAATCTGTTGAGGTTTCTTTAGAAATGGCAAAGAAACAGTTGAATCGGTATTTTTCGGAATTGCCCCACTCATTTAAAGTTTTTTTGCATTCTTGGTTGTTGTCTGATCACTTGGAGGAATATTTACCAGAAATGAGTAATATTAGAGCTTTTCGCCATCGCTTCGAAATTTTAGGATATAGTGGAACATCCTCTCTTGTTAAATTTTTATTTAATACTTGTTCGGATAAAATTTCTGACTATCCTGAAGATTCATCTTTAAGATATAAAGTTAAACGAGCTCTTTTAATGGGGAAAAAGTTCCATAATGGTATTGGTCTTTTAAAATAGAAAAACTGAATACTCTTTTTATAGAGTAATTTATTGAGGAATAAGGAAATTAAAAATAATTAATTGTATTTTGAAAAAATAAAAAAAGGTCGGTGAGGGTAATTTTCATTATTTAGATAACCGTTTTTTTGAAAGACAATCCTCTAAGTGATCATCAATAAATCCGGTTGCTTGTAAAAAAGAATAACAAATCGTTGAGCCAAAAAATTTAAATCCTCTTTTTTTCATGTCGTGGCTGATTTTGTCGGATTCTAAAGAGGTTGTCGGAATTTGAGAGAGGCTCTTAAAATGATGTATTATCGGTTTTTTCTCAGGGAAAAAAGAAATAATGTAATTGTAAAAACAACCGAATTCTTTTTGAACCTCCATAAAACATCGGGCATTTTGAATCGCATATTTTATTTTAAGGCGATTCTTGATGATACCGTCAAAATGCATGAGACGATTGATATCTTGTTCTGACATTTGTGCCACTTTCTCAACGGAAAAATTATAAAAAGCTTTTTTATAATTTTCTCTTTTTTTCAAAATAGTAATCCATGAAAGTCCGGCTTGGGCACTTTCTAAAATTAAAAATTCAAAGAGTTTTTGATCATCCGTTGTGGGGTGTCCCCATTCCGTATCATGATAGTGAACATATAACGGATCTGTTCCGACAAATCCACAGCGACCATTGATTAAATCTTGCACCGAAAGCTCCCTTTTTATATCGTAAAAACTGCTTTAATCCCTCATAAAATAAATCTAAAGAATATAGTATCCTAAAAAATGCTTCAACAAAAGAAAATAAAAAAGATTTTTCCATATAAATGTGTACAAAAATATTGATATATTTTTAAACTGTGATATTATATAAAAAAAGAGAAGAAAAATGAACAAGACGGATCTAAAAGGAGAGGAATGATGATCAACACATTTCGTAATGAAGCAGAAGTTAATCAATATATTCACAATACGTTTTATATGAATTCAAAATGTCCCGAGTATCGTCCGGAACAACTGAAAGATCCCGCATTTATTCGAGAAAATAAAAATGACATAGCCAAAGCCATGGTGTACGAATGGATGAAACCGCATATGAAAGAATATTTATCGACATCTCGAGAAGTTGTTCCGTGTTATGCAGTTTTGTCTGATTCCTCTTATTATTTTGATAGTGCTCGGATCCCGTATTATGTGGATGATAAAATTGGATATGTCTATAAAAATTTGATGGGGGTCACACAGAAATACTTAGATTCCGCACTGACAACCGAAAATCCAACCGTCGATTTAAAATCTCTTTTAAAACAGCCTCAATATTCTTCCATAGATCAGGCATACGCCTATTTTAAAAATGTGGAGGTATATGCCTCATCCAGACAAAAGGGTAGATAGACACGTTTCGTTTGGATCGGTATTTTAAAGCAATGGTTCCGAGGTTGATACCGTGAGATTTGGTTATAAATAAAACTTGATTTTATTTTTTCCTTTTTTATAATCAATCACTGTCGATCAGTCAATATCGATACGGTCATGTTTCGATATTTTTGATGTGTATTTGCTTATTACGGGAGAGAAAATATGGTTAAGGTTGTCCAAAGCTCGGTTGAAATTATGACACCGTTAGATGGAGAAGCCATCTTGAAACATTTGGAGCTGTGTATTCGTAATTGCTATAAATCCGAAGATAAAATTGAACCCGGATCGGCAGAAAAAATGATTCGAAAAATTATCGAATTGAAACATGAGGCCATGTTGGAGCATTTTTCTGTTACGGTTCGCCTCATCACCGATATCGGCGTTTATAAAGATTTAACTCGTCATCGGATCGCCAGCTTTGCTATTGAAAGCACCCGATATTGTAATTACTCTAAAGGTAAGTTTGGATCGGAAATCACCGTTATGGAGCCTCCCGTTTTGAAAAAAGGAACACCGGATTATGATTTTTGGTTGAAATCCATGCAACAAATGGAGGATAACTATAATGAAATGGCCTCACGTGGATATAAACCGGATGTTTTGAGAATGCTTTTGCCTCACTCAACAAAGGCTTCCGTTATTATGACGGCTAATTTAAGAGAATGGCGACATATTTTTAAACTCAGAACGGCTAAAGCGGCTCATCCGACCGTTCGAGAAATTATGAATAAGACATTGGAGGCGTTTAAAAAACAGATTCCCGTTGTTTTTGATGATATTCAACCGGATGAAGATTAATAAAAGAAGGGCCTCTTTTTTATGAATAATTAAAACAGAAATATAAAAATCAACAGTCGTTGGAACCTAAACTTCTTTCATATGATTCTGTTTTCTTTTATGTCATAAAAATAAAATAAAACATCACTTGATTTTTTGGGAAAAATGTGTCTAAATAACTATCGATTTTTAAAATCCGGTGGCATTGGGTCACCGAAATGAACTTAAAATAAGGAGAAAAATTATGACAGTTCGTGTTGCTATTAACGGGTTTGGTCGGATTGGCCGTTTGGTTTATCGTGCCTTTTTGGAATCCGGTCGAAAAGATATTGATATCGTGGCTATTAACGATTTGGGTGATGCAAACGCTAATGCATACTTGTTGAAGTATGACTCTGTCCATCGTGCGACACCGTTTGACGTTCGTGCCGAGGGAGATTATATCATTGCCGGTGATTACAAAACAAAAGTAATTGCTCAAAGAGATCCGACATTGTTGCCGTGGAAAGAAATGGATATTGATATCGTTATGGAATGTACAGGTATTTTTACGGCCAAAGAAAAGGCTATGGTTCACATCAACGCCGGCGCAAAACGTGTTCTCGTTTCTGCTCCGTCTCAAGGTGCCGATAAGACAATCGTTTTCGGTGTTAACCAAAATACTTTAACAAAAGAAGACTTGGTTGTTTCAAATGCTTCTTGTACGACGAACTGCTTGGCTCCGGTCGCTTATGTTTTGGATAAGGAATTCGGTATTGAACAAGGCTTTATGACAACAATCCATTCTTATACAAACGATCAAAAAATCTTAGATCAAATTCACAAAGATTTATATCGTTCCCGTGCCGCTGCTATGAGCATGATCCCGACATCAACGGGTGCTGCCAAAGCCGTCGGTTTGGTTCTTCCGCAATTGGCCGGTAAATTGGATGGTGTTTCAATTCGTGTCCCGACTCCGGACGTTTCTTTGGTTGATGCTAACTTTATCATGAAACGCCCCGTCACTAAAGAAGAAGTGAATGCCACAATGAAAAAATATGCAGATACGACATTGAACGGTATTTTGGGATATAACGATTTACCTTTGGTCTCTGTTGATTTCACGCATAATTCACATTCTTCGACATTCGATGCAAGTGGTACCAAAGTTATGGGCGGAACACAACTTCGTGTGATGAGTTGGTATGATAACGAATGGGGTTTCTCCAATCGTATGTTAGATACGGCTGCTTATATGGGATCATTGATCTAGTGGCTTGTTGAGAACTCTTAAGACATTAAGATTTTTTAACTTAATTTTGAAAAAAGTGTATCGAAATGATACACTTTTTTTGTTATAAAAACGGGATATTTTTTTAAAAAATCGAGAGATTTTATTTGCTAAAATGATTTATTTTTGCTAAAACAATAGCAGGTTTATTACAGAAGAAAAGGAAAAAATATGAATTTTAAAACATTAGATGATTTGGATTTTAAAGGGAAAACCGTTTTTGTCAGAGCAGATTTAAATGTGCCCACAAAAGACGGTCAAATTACGGATACAACCCGAATTGATCGATTTGTTCCGACTTTGAAGGAATTAACTTCAAAGGGAGCGAAAGTGGTCGTTGCTTCTCATTTTGGTCGTCCCAAAGGAGAGAAAAAACCAGAGTACTCTATGGCCTTTCTGGCCTCAGCATTGGAGAAGGCCAGTGGATTAAAAGTGACATTCTGTGAGGATTGTATCGGTGATAAGCGTGATATGATTATTCGAGGAATGAGAGAGGGAGACGTCGTCCTGTTGGAAAATTTGCGCTTCTATTCCGGAGAAGAAAAGAATGATAAGGAATTTTCGGAACATTTGGCAAGCGGAATTGATATCTATGTGGATGATGCTTTTTCAACAGCTCATCGCGCTCATGCCTCTACTGAAGGAATGGCTCATTTATTGCCCCGTGCAGCCGGTCGTTTGATGCAAGAAGAATTAGATGCTCTGGATAAAGCATTAGGAAATCCGATTCGCCCTTCCGTTGCGGTTGTCGGTGGATCTAAAGTGTCAACAAAATTGGATTTATTGTCTAATTTGGTTAAAAAAGTAGATTATTTATGTATCGGTGGCGGTATGGCTCATACGTTCTTGGCCGCTCAAGGAATCCCAATGGGCGAGGGATCTCTTGTGGAACCTGCCATGATTGATACGGCTAAGTCTATTTTAGCAAACGCCGGTCAATGTCAGATTGTTCTGCCGGTTGATTTAGTTTGGGCAGACACATTTGGAGAAGGCCAAACACCTCATATTTCAAAAGCGGATGAAGTCCCTGCCGGAAAGGTTATTTTGGATATTGGCCCTAAATCTGTTGAAGCTTTTGTTAACGTGATCGAAAAGTGCAAAACACTAATTTGGAACGGTCCGGTCGGTGCTTTTGAAATTAAGCCTTTTGATGAAGGAACAAATGCAATTGCTAAAAAAGTTGCTTCACTGACAAAAGAAGGCAAATTAACCTCTGTCGCAGGAGGAGGAGATACGGTTTCTGCCTTAAAGAAGGCTGGAGTTGAACCGGATTTAACCTATGTGTCTGCGGCTGGTGGTGCTTTCTTAGAGTGGATGGAAGGTAAATCATTACCAGGGGTTGCGATCTTGGAAAAATAGATTCCTCTTTTTTAAAAAACCGTCTGTTAGAGGCGGTTTTTTATAAAAAAGGCCTGCTGAGACGGGCCTTTTTTTGTATCTAGAAAACCACGCATTAGATGTGTGGTTCAGTAAAGCGTATAGAGACGAGGATGACAAAATGCTCCAAATAGGTTAGAATTTTGCGGTCTGCCAAGACGCAAAATAACCTATTTGGGGGACAGTTATGAAAACTGACGTAGAAAGAGTATCACATACGACGTGGAACCTTAAAATATCATATCGTATTTGCATCCAAGTATAGAAGAAAAGTATTTTACGGAAGCAAAAGATTAGAAAGAGTAAAAATACTTAAAGAATTATGTCAATGGAAAGGAATAGAAATATGAGAAGGAGAAGCATGTCCCGATCATGTACATATTCTCGTAAAAAATAGCACCCAAAATCAGTATATCAGGATTTATGGGTTATCTCAAAGGGAAAAGCAGTTGAATGATATACGAGAGATGGCGTCATATAAAATATCACTATCGAAACAGAGAATCTGTGTGTCAAGAAATGAGGTAGCCATAAACAGAAAATGTTGCTCTTAAGGCTCTTATGGAGAGATGACGGGGGAAAATACAGGGAAAATCAAGAGATATATTTGAGAACAGCTTAAACAAGACCAATGAACAGAGCAATTGAAAATGGACTTAAATGACCCGTTTACGGGTAGCAAGTCATCTTCACCTTGTCAGACCGTTATACGCCCTTTTAAGGCGTTTACTGCCACTATTCGTCTTACAGCTGCCTGTGAAAAACGAGTGGCTAAGCCACTGGTTTACTTCTTGATATATAGAGTATGATCAATAGTAAGTAGATTTTGTTAAATTATTTTTTAAGAAAAATTTTTTAATTTATTGTATTTATTGTATTTTTTATTTTTTTAGGTCGAAAAACAAGTTTTAAAATAAAAAAATTGACGAAAATATGAAAATGGAGTATCCTATAAAAAGGATTCGTTTTCGGTTGATGTGCAAAATGAATGATCATCTTTTGTTTGAAAACATTTTTCTTTGTGAAAGAGAGTGTTCAAGAGCGGTTTTGAAGAAGGTAAGGGAGAATTGGTGAGATGAAGGAAAACAAGTTTCATAAATGGCAAAATGAAATAAAAAAGAAAGTTTTAGCTTCATTGGGGGTTTCTGTTCCTGACTTTTGGCAGAAATTTGATTCGATAGAACAGCGTGACAATAAATACTTTTTTGTTATTTCTTTGTTGAATAGTGTTCAATTGGCTTATGCCTTGGGTCAAATTTCGTTTAATGATTTAATGCTTTTTGAAAAACGGGAGCACCGCTTACATTTTGATGCCATTAAAAATGATTCTTTGCAAAGAGCCTCTTTAAATCAGGTGTCGTTGGTAGATAGTTTGTTGAGTCAAGAGGAGCTTATATATAAGTTGGGATTGAATAAAATAGATTTAGATCGCTTGTTCCCCACATTTTCGGAGGTTCTTTCCGATGTCTTGAAGGAAGAGCGCTACTTTGATACATATATTGATTTAGCGGCTCAAATTCCCCCTCAAATTATGCAAGAAATGATTATTTTTAGAAAGGCAGTTCGTCTTTATATTGATTCTCAATATCATTTATTTCAAATGCCTCTTGATTTGAATAATAAGTTGTGCGTTATTCAAACGATGGATCAGAAGAATCCGAGCTTGACACATTTGAATCAGATCGATCTGTTGCAAGGAATCATTTTTAGTTTATCGTCGGAACAACAACATATAGAGGCGGATGAAATACTCAGATTGCGTATCTCTGGCATTATTTTATCTCAAACGGCATTTTTAAATTCATTAAAACGATTGATCAAGATGTATTCCGAAATTCCTGATTCAAGAGCATTTAAACAACGAGGACTAAAACAATTGGAAGATTTATATAGAATCTCTCCGCTTCAAATGATGTCTTCTCAGGAAGAAAAAGAATATATGCAAAATTTTATTTCAAATGTGCGAAACATTTTGGTGTTTGGAATACATGACCCTTATTTAAGACAGAGACGTCTTAAGTGGTTCGATACATCTATGAATTATACACCAACGGAGAGAGAGCAAAAGAAGCTAGTCTTCTCTCAAAAACGGAATCTCATTCGTGAAGTTGTCTATGAACCGGAAACGGATTTCACCGCTATTGATGATCAAGGACAAATCATCAGTGTCGAGAAAAGCAAATCAGGCACAGCGGGCTTCTCGCATAATGGAGAATATGATTTTTCGATTGTATATAATGTTCTTATGGGGTTGTCTTCTGAAAAGAGTCTCTTTTCTTCTCAGATAATTCTTGATTTTAACAATTTAAAGGAAAATGTTGAGTTAAGAGATAATCCGAAGCATTATTTGAAGGATGATGATCTATCCTCAAAAGTTGTTTATCCAAAATTTGTTAACTTGAGAGATGCTTTTTGGAAAGAAATCATTCGAGAAGAAATGGGTAAAAATACGAGTGCCTCGGAAGAAGCAAAGAAAATAGCCTCTTTTAACTTATTATCTGATAGTGATTTGTTATATATAATCGGTTTTTTATCAAAGAATCAAAGAGATATCTTTCAAAAGATTAATAATAAAATTGTCGAGACACGTATTAAAAAACAACAGATGGAGGAGGAAGAAAGCGGTGCATTTTGTGTAGAACTTCCCAGCTGGAATGATTTACAAAAGGTATTTAAAGATAATGGATATCCCGAAAAAATTCCAATGTCTGTTGAGCTCAATGGATTTCTTCGTGATGTCAAATTACTTTCTTTCCTTTATTTCTTCCACTATATTTCGCCTGAGCAGTATCAACTGGATTTTTCGGAAAAAAATTTCCAAAAGGATTATTTATCATTCCATTTTTCAGATCTAGACTTAGTCATTCTAGCAAAATGTATTGGTTTGATTAACGGATTAGAGAAGCCTTCTTCCACGATGGAGAAAGTATCAGAGGCTCTATGTCAAAGAATTTATCAAAAAAGACTTGAAGAAATTGATGATTTACCCTTAAAGAGTTTTTCATTAGATACGAGATATCGTATGAAAGTGATGAAGAACTACTTGCGAGATCTTGCCGGTCAACCTAAAATTACAACGGATGAACAAGAAAAAGCAGCTTGGTCTCATCTATTCCATGCACTTCGAGGTGAAATTTTAAAACAACCGCTTCCCCGAAAGGAGCAAAATAAACTTTTAAATATGTTTAATGAGTATGTGGAACCGTTGGATGAATATCGCACCAAAATTCGATCACCGCATAAGTTGTTCAGAAAAAATATTCTAAAATCCGGTAAATTTGAGCGAGGAAAATTTAAAAATTAAATTTTTACTTGACAAAAGATTTCTTTTTTTGTAAATTCTAGAAAACTTTCTGGCGGATGTAGCTCAGTTGGTTAGAGCGCTGGTTTGTGGTACCAGATGTCGTGAGTTCGAGTCTCATCTTCCGCCCCATAGAGCCCCTTTGGGGCTTTTTGTTTTATTAAGATGCAATTTTGAGAAATAAAATTATATGTATATTCTATTTTTAAAGATAAAACAGAGATCCATTTATTAGAAACTTACAAGAAAAAAACCGCCGATTAAGGCGGTTTTTTCTATTTTAATTTACTTAGAATAAATCTTTCAATCCTTTTAATTTATCGGTTGCTTGATTTAATTCTCCTTTAAGAGAATCTACTTGTCCTTTAACGGACTCCACTTGTGATCCGATTTGATCTTTGGCTTGTTGAGCCATATTATTGACATTATCTTTGATATTGCCGATACTTTTCATTAAAATTTCCTTACCGGAAGATAACGTTGTTTTCACAGATTCACTTGTGAGATAGGATAGAACAACAGCGACTGTCTCTTTTAAGGTCATTTTCTTCTTTCCTTCACCGATATTTTTTTGATGAATATTGGGAAGTGGCAAAGTCGTCGTGGTAGATCCAATTCCTAAAGCAAGAGAGGAATTGTTGATTCGGAGATCTTGAATAATAACCTTTTTGGAAGAATCGGTTTCTTTAGAGGAATCTGCTTGGGAAGTTGTGACTTCTTTTGTTGTTGATCCTTTATTCAGGTAGGATTGAACATTGTTATTTACCTGAACCAGATTGATATCTCCTTTGAGGCTCATTTCGGCACTGACTGCTGTTTTATCAATTAAGATGCTGTTTATGATGATTTTATCCGTCAACACACTTTTGGGATCGAAATGGATATCAAGAGTTCCCAGCTCAAACAGATTGGGGTTTTGATAGTTGGGAAGATTACCGATTTTAAGTCCTTGAACGGCGATATGCCCTTGAAGAAGAGATATTTGAACATCTCTCACTTCCGCAGATGTTCCGGTAATTTCAGGAACAAACAGTGTGACGGCTTTTTTAACAATCAATCCGGCGGACAAGTAAACACCAACGATTAAAACAATGATCAGTAAAAACAGGTAAAGAAAAGCTTTTACTGTTTTTTTGAGAAGTTTCGATATATTTTTCATCTTTTTCCTCCTTTTGTAATAAGTATATAACGTGCTTTTGTTTATTATGCAAATTGTTTTTCAAAATGGTGTGCGGTTGTATGGTTTAAGGGGACTCCTTTGAGAGCTTTTTGTAGAATTTCCTTAATTTGGGGAGTCGTATATTGTTTGTGGCAGAAATCTATTCTGAAAAATCCGACTGGAAGTTCTAATGCTTTGGGTATAATATAGAAAGGGGATTCCTTGATGACAGTCGTTTGGCAGTTTTTAGAGATTAATTCATACCGGCCATGGCGATTTTTTAAAGCCGTATGGTATTCTTTTTGATTGCAAGTTGCACACGGATTATTTCTGATACAATTGGCGGATATAAAAAGGGGCGTATCTTGATACACGATCAGAGCGGTTCGATCAGAATAAGCGGAAATGGTTTTAATATTGTCGTACGTGTCTTCCGGAGAAAACGTAATTCGAGAGGCTTTTAATTCAAAAGCTTTTGACATGGCTTGAGTATTTAATATTGAAATGGTGTAGTCAAATGAAATATCAGCCGGGTGTGGTAAAAGGCTTAATCCGGATAAATTTCCGATTTCCCATTTGTGATAGCCCGCTTTCCAAAATAATTGAATAAGCGACTTTATTGTCTCTTCATTTCTGATAATGAGCGGTAATGAAAGACGAATTTTTTCTTTCGGAAAACAGGAGATGTTTTCCGGTGTCA
The DNA here is from genome assembly GCA_949286245.1 of uncultured Alphaproteobacteria bacterium. GTDB lineage: Bacteria > Pseudomonadota > Alphaproteobacteria > CAAHEQ01 > UBA3637 > CALXPF01. The sequence continues at coordinate 7,539 of CASECF010000009.1, read as the reverse complement.
AATGAGAATCAATGGTAATGATCAATTCTGAATAAGCGGAAAGATCGATTGATTTAAAAAGGTGCGGTTGATCCGTTTTAATAATCCAATTTTTTTTACTTTTTCGGTCTCTGTCTCTTTTAAAGGGAAGAGGGGGTAATTGTATGGTCGATTGGGGAAGCTCGATTTGTTCATAAAGTTTTCGTCTTAATTCGTTGAGAAGAGACATGGGAATGAACAAATTTTCCTCATTTTGAATCAAAAGATTTTCTAACTGGTATGGTAAAGAATCTGTTTTTTCAAATGCTTTTTGAATGCTTGTTTTTACGGCTTCCGGTTTTTGAGCCAAATCAAAAGAGCCTTCTATTGTTGCATACCAAAGATCATTCGCTGTGGCAGTTACCTGATTTTTTGTGATATAGATATGAACGGTTAGCTGGTTTTTATTACGGAATTCATTCGGTTTCGGTTTGATATAGGGATAGGCCTTTTTTACCGCTGTTGAAGAGGCTAAATAAACAGGACTTCCCTTGGGGATAAAGGGAGTTTGTTGGGGTAAGGTTATATGGACAATTTTTCCGGTGGGAACCTCAAAAACATTTTTCCCATTGACGGATAAATGCTCGGCTGAAAATCCAAAAGGTTTTTCCGATCCCGGAACATCAATTTGAATTCCGTCATAACGCTCGATGGAATGAGTGGGTTTAAATCGAAGCGTGTTTTGAAAAACCGTATCAACATGGCCGATTAATAGACCCCTATGTCCGACAAAATCTGGCTCGATAACCTCTTTGTTCTTACCGTTAAAATGTAATTTTGTCCAGGGTCTTGCAAAAATTTGTTTGAGATTGTCTGTCAGTTTTACATCGGCTTTTCCGGTGTCCAAAATTCTTCTGTAATAATCCGTGACTGCTGCTACATAAAGAGCATTTTTTTTACGTCCTTCGATTTTGAGGGAAAATCCTTTTAGTTTTAAAACGTCTGTTTCTAAGGCTAAATCTTTCATGGAGAAAAGATGTCCGGTTTTTTCGTTCAATTGAAAAACATCTCGACAAGAATAAACACATTTCCCCCGATTGGCGCTTCTGGCTGTTTCTATGGATGAAAAATAACACAGCCCGCTATAAGAATAACACAACGCACCATGAATAAAAACTTCAATTTCAAGGTTGGTTTCTCGCTCAATTTTTTTTATTTCCGATAAAGATAATTCACGAGCTAAAACAACACGCTTAAATCCCATTTTTTCAAGTGACTTGGCTCCGGAAACATTATGAATAGCCATTTGTGTACTTCCGTGTAAAATCAGATTTGGAAAACATTTTTGGGCAATGCGAGCAGTTCCGAGATCCTGAATGATGAGGGCATCTACATGATATTGATCACAAACAGATAATGTTTTGAGTAAATCCGGCAGTTCGTTTTCTTGAGCCAGTGTATTGATTGTGACATAGACCTTTTTATTGTGTGCATGGGCATAGGCTGTTATTTCATCTAATTGTTCGGGTGTAAAGTTTATAGCCTCGGCTCTGGCGGAAAATTTCGATAACCCCAGATAAATCGCATCCGCCCCATAATAAAAAGCGGCATAGGCAGCTTCTAAATCGCCGGCGGGAGATAATAATTCGGTTTTCATACATCTATTCCTTTTTTAAAAATCGACAATTATTTGAGAGGCCATATGGGGGGTGTGATATCTAATGTTCCTTTATTGGCGTCTAAAATAGCTTCTGTTCCGATTGGAAAAACGATATGATTCATGTCATGTCCATAAGGGAAATTATAAACAACAGGAATTTTAAGATTTCCAAAATGTTCTTTGAGAACAGCTTCAACGGATCCATCCATTGGATCTTTAGCCGTACAACCATTAAAACGGCCGATCAAAACACCGCCTAATTGATCAAAAATACCAGATAAACGGAGAGATGTCAGCATACGATCTATTCGATACGGCTCTTCATGAACATCCTCAAGCACCCATATAACTCCTTTCATAGATGGCATGTACGGAGTTCCCAATAAACTGTGTAGCATTGTTAAGGAGCCCCCGATTAAGGGACCTCTGACGACTCCTTTTGTTAAACTGACAAGATCTTTCACATGGACAGATTTGTTTTGGAGAGCCTCCACCAATGATCTGATCAGAGTTTCTTCAATGGGCTTGAGCGTAAAGTTGGCGTTAAATCCGGTGAAAGAAGGAAGATCACTTTTTTTATAGAGAGCCAGTTGAAGTGCCGTATTATCACTAAAACCAAAAAAGGGTTTTTTGTTTTGACGAATAAGAGTATAATCTAATTTATCTAGAATTCGGGGAGACCCATATCCCCCCTTGAGAGCCATGATGATATCTGTCTCAGGATCTTGAAAAGCCTGCATTAAATCTTGAGCTCGAAGCATATCTGATCCGGCCATAAAACGCTCGGAAGCAAAAGCGTTAAGTGAAAATCGGATGTCAAATCCCAGCTTTTTAAAAAATGAAACAATTGTAGCGGAATGGTCTTGTTTTTCCCAAGCAGCCGGAGCAACGATGGTAATTAACGGCATATTTTCTCCTCTTTTATGTCGGATAAAATATCAAGGGCATAATTTGAAAGCGTGTCATCTCGAGCACCCATGACAACGACACGATCACCCGACTTTAAATTTTTCCTTAAAAAATCTCTTGTTTCATACCGAGTTTCAAAAAACAAAGCGTGACGATTTGCTCTTTGAAGGGGAAGAATGATATCTTGAGAAGAAACCTCTTTTGAGACTGTTCCACCGGCATAAAAAACAGGATTCATGATCCAATAGGTATCGTGATTTAAATTTTCCATCAATGTTTGAATGAGCTCTTCTTTCATCAGTTTTAAAGGTCTGAACCCATGAGGTTGAAAAACAAAAAAGATTCGTCCTTGATGAAGACAAAGAGCTTGAATACTGGCTTTAATTTTCTCGGGATTGTGGGCAAAATCATCAATAACTGTAATGTTTTTTTCTGTTCCGATCGTTTCTAATCGTCGTTTTGTTCCTAAGAAAGTTTTAAGGGCTTGAACACTTTCTAAAATAGAAATGCCAAGATGAAGACATGTGGCGATAGCAGATAAAGCATTGGCCACATTATGCATTCCGATCAGGGGTAGTCGGACCGGATGACCGTTGACCTGAAAGGATACATCGTTTTGTCCGAATTGAATGTGTTGAGCAAAAAGCGTGGCTGTTTCGTTTCCCAAAGCAGAAAAAGAAATAATATTCGGATGAGTTAAATGAAGTTGTTTTGTATGGGGGCAATCGGCATTGATGACAATACCGAGAGTTGCCTTATTGAGAAAGTTCTCAAACATTTCTTGAATAACGGGAAGAGGCATATGGTCCAATGAAATGTTGTTAACAACAGCGATTTGAGGTTCATAAAGTCGAAATGAATCATTTGATTCATCGGCTTCAATGACACACCAAGAACCCGTTCCATAAATAAGGTTGGATGCCGGTTCATTATCATATGTGTTAATGGAAATACCACCGTTAATCATTAAAGGGGAGAGCCCTTGTTGATAAAGAATATGGGAAACCATAGCGGTGACGGTTGTTTTTCCGCTTGTTCCGGCAACGGCAATCCCTTTTTTAGATGAAAAAATTTCGCTTAAAATTTGAGGGCGTGTTCGAATGGGTAATTGATATTTTTGAGCGATCTTAACATCCGGAATACTGTCTTCAACAGCGGTAGAAACAACAAAAACATCGACTTTGTCGGACACTCCTGATCCATCTTGAGGGGAAATAGTGATTCCTGCTTGTTCTAAAAGATTTTTGATGCTTTGATTTTTTCCTTGGTCAAAAGAACGATCGGATCCCTGAATGATATGACCTGATTTTTTTAAATAAAGAGCAATGGAACTCATGCCAATTCCACCGATACCACAGAAAAAAAAGGTTGCCATTTTTATTTTAATCCTCTAAAGTAAAAATTAAACGAATGGAGTTTACTCCAATTTTAACCAGAAGTAAAGAAAGGTTTTAAAGATGAAGATGGTTTTTAAATTTTTACCCATTGTGTGTTTGAGTGGATTTATTTTGATTTCTCAGACTTTGTCCGCACAGGCAGTTTCTAGCGGAGGGAGTTTGTTTCCGGAATTGAAGAAAAGTAATCCGAATCAGTATGCAGCGGGTGCCATTCCGGCTGAGCAGGAGATTGGAAATAAAATCACATCTAATAAAATAGTCCTTTCTTTATCTGATATCCAAATGGTTGTTCCGGCGGCTAAACGGATGCAGTTTTGTTTTGCGACTCTTAATATTCAAAATAATATGGATCAGGCTATTGACAGATTGGATATGACTCTGACATATGCTCCGCTTGAGTATCCGGTACAAGTTTTTTCTATTGGAAAAGGAGGAACTCAGAAAACTGATATTGTTATGGCGGGGAGTGGATGCGATAGTTTGTTGAGTGTTCCGGGAATGAAAGTAAATGTATGTCAGGGTGTGGGATTATCTGATGTGATTTGCCAGTCAAGGCTGAGATATGAACCCGTTCAGTAGGTTTAACGAATGTGGCGTTTTTTGATCTTTTGTATCCTCTGTTTATGGCCTACTTTGGGATATACGGCGATACAAGAGGTTTTGTCTTCAAAAGATGTTCAAAATTATCAAAAGATTTTTGAGTTATATCGGAAAGGAGATTATCAAAAGGCCGATCGTTTGTTTCAACAGACAGATAATAAAATTTTGGAAGGATATGTTTTATACGGTAAGTATTTTTCACCGTATTATAAGACAAAAAAGCAAGAAATAACAAACTGGTTTAAAAGATATTCGGATTTGCCGGTTGCATCTGATATGTATGCTCTCGGAAAACAAAAAAAAGCTTCTCTTCCGAAATCGAGACCGAAAGAGATTTTTGGTGGAAAATCGAAAACATGTTCGTATGTTCCCAGAGAAGATCCGATTGATTTATTGCCGAAGAGGACATTTTCGTATTGGGGGCAAGCGAATAGGATAAAAGCTCAAAAGCAAATGCGTCAAATTATGCGTTATCTTCAACGGGGAAAAACGCTTAATGCAAAACAGTTGATACAAAGCAAGGAAGTTCAATCGCTTTTTAGAAAATCGGATTTAGCCGCAGCTCGGACGGCATTGGCTTTTTCGTATTTTTTAGATGGAGAGGATAAACAAGCTCTCGAACAGGCACAAAGGGCTATTGATTTAGCAGGGGATGAATTCCCGCAAGCCTCTTGGACGGCCGGATTGGTGTCGTGGCGATTAGGAAATACATCCGATGCTGCGACGTATTTTATTTCGGTTGTTAATAATAAGAAAACTCTCCCTCTTATGAGAGCCGGATCGGCGTTTTGGGCGGCAAGAAGTTTATTAAAATCCGGTCAGTTTGAAAAAGTGGGCGATTATCTGGAAGTCGCTTCACAGCATCCTCGGACATTTTATGGAATTATTGCTTTAAGATTATTGGGTCAAGATTTAGGGCACGCTTGGGATATTCCGGAACAACCACAAGAAGATGATGTTGATATTTCTTTGTCACATCCGGCTCTAACCCGTTTTTATGCCTCAAGACAAGTTGGGAAAAATGATTGGGCAAGGCGAGAATTGACAAAATTATATCTGGAGGCTGATCGGGAAACGCAAGGTGTTCTATTAATGATTTCGGAGGAAAATGGATTTTCGGATGATCTCATGGGGGTTGTAGGAAGCCTTGATGGAGACGATGAACGCTTTCCAGCCCCCAATTGGTGTCCGATTGACGGATGGAAGCTGGATCGATCCTTGGTCTATGCATTTGTGCGACAGGAATCTTGTTTCAATAGACGAGCAAAAAGTTCGGTGGGGGCGTTGGGGCTTATGCAAATTATGCCTCAAACGGGGCGGGAGTTATGTCGTATTTTAGGATATCCGTGGAGTGTTCGTAAAATGCAGGAACCGGAATTTAATTTATCTTTGGGGCAAAATTATTTACTTCGCTTGATGGCTTTGCCGGAGATTAACAATAATTTGATTTTTACGGCGGTTGCATACAATGCGGGTCCCGGTAATTTATCAAAATGGAAAAAGAAAATGAACTTTCAAGAAGACCCGCTTTTGTTTATTGAGAGCATTCCATCAAAAGAAACACGTTCTTTTGTAGAGCGTATTATGGTCAATTATTGGATATATCGATCCCTCATGGGAGAATCATTATCTACATTAGATGATGTTGCATCCGGTCAATTTCCCATCCATTCAAATTGATTTTATAAAGCCCTAAACGCATTATATCCTTCGGCTCGTGTACGCTTTTGTACACGTCGCCTCGGATAAAATCGTTTATATATGAGCATATAATAAAAATTTTTCTACTTTAAAACACAATAGTTCCCATCGATTTTCCGTTGATCGGCACATTCATAACACGCATCCGTCATATTGATAACCGGCACTCTTGTTTCCGTATCACAGGGATAACACTTGTTATCCGAGCCTCTGAGAGGTGAATTCCCCGAACATTTCGGAACACACATATTATTATAGAGATTCCTTGTATCAGGACATCTTTCACAACCATCATGAGAAACAGCATTCACATCAATATTTTTTTCGTCATCGCATGAATAACATTTGCCTATAGTTCCCATAAATGTTTCTTCTTGACAGGGAAGAGAACAATAATTATCCCAATTTCCATTTGCTATTCGATTTGGGCAAATATTACTACAATAGTTAGAAGCATTGAGAATATAAATCGGATCCTTATAATCACACGAATAACATTTTCCATCATCACCTTTTATTTCTCCTTTGGGACAATCCAAAACACATGAAGTTCCAAACAATTTACGATTGGGGCATTGTTCACATCCACCATGAGAGACTCCATTGACGCTCACATTTTTTTCTTCATCACAAGAATAACAGTCTCCACTATATCCTATAAAAAAGCCTTCTTCACATGGAAGTGAACATCTCCAATTTAAATATCCGTTTGCCACTCTATTAACACAAATATTTTGACAATAGTTGAGAGCATTTACAATTGTAATTGGATCTTCATAATCACACGAATAACAAATCCCATCATCTCCTTTTATTTCCCCTTTGGGACAATCTAATACACAATAATTTCCGACCTGTGTCCGATTATCACATCGATCACATCCATCATGGATGACTTGATTGACATCAATATTTTTTTCCTCATCACACGAATAACAAATTCCATTCGTGCTTGTAAATGTCCCTTCCTCACAAGGAAGTGAACAATAAGCGTTAGAGTATCCGTTAGCAACACGATTGGGGCAAGCACTCAAACAATATGTCTCTCTTTCAGATACATGGTTAATATTTACAGGACTTTCTTCGGTACAAGAGAAACATTGCCCATTACTTTTCCTCAGCGGTTTATCCGTAGGACACGGAATCACACATTGAATATCGGAGGAACTTCTCTCCCATAATTCTCTGTTCGTACACACCCCGCAGTTCTCTTCTACCCCTGTCACATTGACGCCTCCTTCATTATCACACGCATAACAGTTGCCGTTTTTATCAATCAGAGGTTTATGCCACGGGCAACACTGATTGTTCTCA
>CASECF010000008.1 GCA_949286245.1 uncultured Alphaproteobacteria bacterium | reverse complement strand
TTCATTGATTGTCTCATTGGCTTTATAGCTATCCATCGCATATCGATATCCTGCGATTGCTCCGATTGAGAGAATGCCCATAATCGCCAAAACCCCCAACATCTCCACCATAGAACGGCCCGATTCCGGCTTTATTGTCTGCTTGTGTCCTTTCTTTGATGAACCACTCAAAAACAACTCTTTGAACATTCTCTCCCTCCAAATTTGAACATTCCGTCCCTCCAAAACTGTTTCAAAAAAACGATCCTTTTTTTGAAACAGTTTTTAGAGCAAAAAAACCTTGATTTTCTCCCATCCTTTCGTGTATAAAAAAAAGGATCCTTTTCTTGCGACAAAAAATGTCTATATAAGTATTTGATTTTAAATGATTTAACTTACTTTCTATGAAAAATACTTTAATAAGGAAATAGAAAATAAAAAAAGATTAAGGGATTAAAATCAAAATACAATATTCATTTAACAGATGAAATCCGTTTATTCGATTCCCAACTCCATTCTTATATTTTCTAAAATTTTTTTTGCTATAGAAAAATATAAATATAAATCATATTTAGATCTATTTTATTATTTTTTAACTAAAGTATACAAAAATAACATATTGATAATAAAATAAAAATTTATATAATTATTTTTTTTATCAATATATTGACAAAATCTATTGACAACAAAAACATAAAATGTTATGGTGACATAGTCATTTCGATGACACTAAAGGTGTTTGAACGATCTAGTCTCCCTATATGAACCAAACACCTTTCTGAAAGAAGAAACATCCCCCCCCTTTTTTTTTGTTCTTCTTTCAGCACGGAGGAGGTACTTTTGTACCTCCTCTTTTTTGAATACTTAGAATTTCATAAAAAAACTAAAATATAATTTTATTTTTTAATGATGCTTAAACAAAGAACATATTCTCTTCTTTTTAAACTAAATCACATTCATACAATAAAAAAAATCCCACCAACCCAAAGTTTTTGAGGATTAAATTTTTTATTTATTGGCTTCATTATGATTTGTGTATGAGAACTCATCACAATTTATATACTCTAGCACCCTATTAAACCTACTTTGAGTATAATTTTCGGGAACTATGCATTCATTAGGATTAGGGGTTGTACATTTCTTCTCATAAGACAGGATCACACCGGCATAATTTTATTGATCTCTCATATACGTTCATTCTTGATTTTAATGAAAGATCATACCCTATTCATAATTGAGTTTTATTTTAAAGAGAAAAAAATTAATTGTATCTTCGCATAAGGCCGACCAATCGTCCTTGAATTTCGACTCGATCTGCCTCCAAAATGCGTGTTTCATAGGCTGGATTAGCCGGTTCTAAAACGATTCGGTTTCCCTTATGGAAAAAGCGCTTCAAGGTCACCTCATATCCATCCACCAACGCCACAACAATAGACCCATTTTCGGCATAATCCGTTCTCTTAATAATGACCGTATCCCCATCCATAATACCGGCATCCTTCATAGAATCTCCTTCACAAGTAAGGGCATAATGTTCGCCGATTCCCATCATTTGAGCCGGAACACAAACGGTATCCTCCGGATTTCTGATTGCCTCAATGGGGGTTCCGCATGCGATTTTTCCATAAAGGGGAATTTCCAAGGCGTTGTCATTAGCGATACTCATCAATTTTTCAGCAAGCGCATGAGGAGAATTTTTCTTTTTATGACCGTTCATGATTTTTTCGGGAGCCATATACTGCTCTGCCGGAAGAGCAATAATTTCCAATGCTCGAGCTTTATTGGGCAGTTTTTTTAAAAATTTGCGTTCTTCAAGTTCCGTGATTAATCGGTAAATTCCGGATTTTGATCGAAGCCCGACTTTTGTTTTCATTTCTTCATAAGACGGACAAATTCCTCTTGTTTTAAAAGAATCGTTTATAAACATCAAAAGTTCATATTGTTTTTTTGTTAACATGGGCTCTCTCCATCAAATATTCTCTTTTTGTTCTCAATTTAGCGACAATTTCAATGTTTGTCAAGGAAATTTAAAAATTCTTTTTATTTTCTTATATATCAATATGTTAACACAACAATAATATCTATTTTTGACGAAAATTAGATTATATGATATAATGTGATCGTTTATTTGTTTTGAAAGGATTGATATGAGCGGTTTGTTTTTTATGGCAGATACAACTCCCAAAACACAACGCATTAAAAAATTATTGGAGAAAAAGTATGGTTCTGTTTCCTTAAATGAGGCAGATTGTGTTGTTGTACTGGGTGGAGACGGCTTTATGTTGAGAGCCCTGCGTCATATGATTGGGAAAGATATTCCGGTTTTTGGTTTAAATCTGGGGCATATGGGTGTTTTATTAAATCCATACAGTCCTCATTATTTGACGGAGCGTATTGAAGTTGCGCAAAAGAATCAACCTGTATTTTTAAAACCTCTTTGTGTTGATGCCTGTACGATCGATCAAAAAAAAGTCTCATATTATGCCTTCAATGACTGTTATTTGGAACGTATGACAGCGCAAGTTTGTGATCTCAATATTGAAGCGGACCATTTATTTTTAAAAAAACATTATCACGGAGACGGGACAATTGTTGCCATGCCGACCGGAAGTTTGGCTTATTATCGATCTGCCGGCGGAATGCCGTTTCCGTTAGAGTCTCAGTGCATGGGAATTAAGTCTATTTGTGCTTATCCGTTTGAAAGCCAATTTCAGACATTGGTTCCGGATACGACAACGGTTCGAGTTCAAGTATTGAATACCCAAAAAAGACCCGTCAAAATGGTCTGCGACAATCAGGAAGTTCCCTTTATTAAAAAATGTCAGATTCGAACGGATGCCTCCAAAGCCATTCCCGTCTTATTTGATCCCAAAACGCATCTGAGTATGCGTATTTTACAAGCCTGCTCCCCTTCTAAAGGAACAAGATAATAAGCAGATGCCTCCAAAGCCATTCCCGTCTTATTTGATCCCAAAACGCATCTGAGTATACGGATTTTACAAGCCTGTTCCCCTTCTAAAGGAACAAGATAATAAGCAGATGTCCCCACTGTCATTCCCGTCTTATTTGATCCCAAAACGCATCTGAGTATACGTATTTTACAAGCCTGCTCCCCTTCTAAAGGAACAAGATAATAAGCAGATATCCCCACAGTCATTCCCGTCTTATTTGATCCCAAAACGCATCTGAGTATACGTATTTTACAAGCCCCCTTTCTAAAGGAACAAAATAATATTTTGATTTTTATTACTTTTTTTTAAATATATTGTTCTGTTTTATATTTTATGATATAATGAGAAATTATAGCATGAAAGGGAAAAACAATGGAAAGATTAAATTTAGGAAAATATATCGGACCTGTTTTTCAAAAAGCGATCTGTGAAGACGACTTTCAGACGGTCCAAAAACTGACAATTTTGATGGATTTTCGCAAAGTTGTTTTATTGGATGAAACGGTTATGGGAAAACCGGTTCACAAATCCGTTTTAGTTTTTGCGGCCGAACATGCTTCGGTAGAGATGGTTGAATGGTTATTAAAATTAGGGTGCTCCGTCAATGATTTGGATTCGGATGGAAATACACCGTTAATGGCGGCCGTTAAAATGGAACGGCTGGATATGGTTCGGTTTTTGATCAAGCAACCGGAAGTAGATCTTTTGTGTGAAAATAAGTTTCGAGAAACGGCTCTTTCTTTAGCCAAATCCTGTGATACGGGAGAATTATCAGCTATTTTGATGCCAATTATTCAAAAGGCCAAAACAGCTCAAATGTCAGAGTCGTTTAGGACAGAAGGGTTTTCGGGCATCTGTTAGTTTCATCTTTTTATTTTTGGTGCACGCAGTCTTGATTTTTGCATGTTATGATCATAAATAACAGGCGGAAGAAACAAGTATCGGGAGTTGCTCAAGATGAAGTTTATCAAATATTTTTTTTCGATTTTATTATTAACGGGATGTCAAGGAATTCAAGATCAATATGTCAACAATCCGGATCAGATGATCGGAATGACGGAAAAACAACTGATTCAAAGGTTTGGGAATCCCGATCAAATAGTCAGATCCAACGATCAAACATTTATTTCCTACCGATTTAATGATGTTATGCAATTCCCGACCATGGGAGAACCAAGTTATAGTCCGGACGATATTGATTCGATGATGAGTCCGATGACAGATGATCGCGGAACGGCAAATGAGATTTGTCAAATTGTTTTTACCCTGTTTCAAAATAAAGTGGATGGTTTTGGTCTGAGTTCCGGATGTCCGACTATAAATTAAGAAGCTATAAAAAATTTCTTGACAAGTTAAAATAAAAAGAGTAAAAGTAGGTCTACTTATGATGTCGGAATGTAGCTCAGCCTGGTAGAGCACTACGTTCGGGACGTAGGGGCCATGGGTTCAAATCCCGTCATTCCGACCAATATAAAAAAGCGGAAGTTTGTACTTTCGCTTTTTTTGTTGTCCAATTCCCCTGCAAAGCTCTAGGACAGCCAACTGTTAAAAAGTGATTTTATACCAAAATCGATGTGGTTGCTGAGATTTTTCCAAATTGATATATACTTTTGCCCGAATATATATACCTTGTGCAATGTGATTTTTTCGCCAGAGCCACTTGACTGTAAGTTATTGTTTTTGAATAATTGATTATAGTGGTATGACATTAACTTTCCGAATCTTGCCAAGCAGTGGTTGGTTTAGAAACCCAAAAACTGATACCACAATTTGCACATACCTCTAAAAGCCTTATTTTATAAGGAGTTTAAATTTTTTATAACTTACGAACATGGTGTTTGGGGCATATAAAGAGATTTTCATTTTTTTTGAAAAAATGACTATTTTCTTGCAATTTTAGGTTGAAGTCATTAAAATGTGACAGATTATAATTTTATGCTGATAAATGAGGTGTTTTTATGGCAGAGGATATTCAAATTCAAAAAATTGACGGCAAGAGCCTTGATGTGACGGGCGTAAACAAGGAAAAGTTGAAAACGGTTTTTCCTGAGTGTTTTACCGAAGGGAATTTGGATATTGATAAACTGTTGTCGTTATGTGGCGAATATGAGGACAACGACTTTGAACATTATAAGTTTGAATGGAAAGGAAAGTCCGAGTGTTATCGGATAGCCTGTAAACGTTCAACGGGAACACTTCGTCCGTGTCCGGAAGAGAGCGTGGATTTTGAAAACACCAATAATCTGTATATTGAAGGCGACAATTTGGAAGTTTTGAAACTGTTGCAAACGGCCTATTACCGCAAAGTGAAGATGATATACATTGACCCGCCGTATAATACAGGGAATGACTTTGTTTATGAAGATGATTTCAAAGACCCGATGGCAAAATATAAAGAAATCACAAGCCAAACGACCAAATCAAATCCCGAAACAATGGGACGGTATCACACCAACTGGTTGAATATGATGTACCCTCGCTTGCGTTTGGCGGCGAACCTTTTGCGTGATGATGGGGTTATTTTTATCTCTATTGACGATAACGAGGTGCATAATTTACGAAAATTATGTGATGAGGTTTTTGGGGAAGAGAATTTTGTAGCACAAATAGTTTGGAAAAGAAAAAGAGGACGTGACAATTCAGCAAGATGGTTTAGTAAAGCTCACGAATATTTAGTTCTTTATTCAAAATCAAAAGATTATTTTAATACAAATTTTCTTGAATTAGATGATGAAACTAAAAAAGCCTATAAAAATCCTGACAATGATCCTCGTGGCGATTATAGAATGTTAGCCTGCTGGGCAAGAGGCACACAAGGAGGTGTTAAGTACGATTTTACAAGTAAATCAGGTCAGTATTTTTCTGAAAGATTGTGGTTATTTAGTAAAGAAAATCTAGCCAAAATGGATGAAGATAATAAATTGATTATACATGGTGATAATATATATCGTAAGCTCTTTATCTATGAAAACAAGGGGAAAATACCTGAAACCTTATGGGATAATGTATCAAACGCAGCTAATGCGGCAGATGAAATAAAAAATTTATTTGAAAGCATTGTTTTTGATACACCTAAACCAATACCATACATAAAAGAAATGCTACATATAGCAACAGATAAAGACGATGACATTGTCCTCGACTTTTTCTCTGGCTCTGCAACTACGGCACATGCGGTTATGCAATTAAACGCCGAAGATGGTGGAAAACGTCAATTCATTATGGTACAACTGCCCGAAATGACAGATGAAAAGTCCGAAGCCTTTAAAGCCGGCTACAAAAATATTTGTGAAATCGGTAAAGAACGTATCCGCCGCGCCGGTAGCAAGATTAAAGAAGAGTATTTGAAAAACCACCTCGCCCCGATGGGGCACTCCTCCAAAGGAGGAGAATTATTCCCCTCCCAAGGAGGGGTGTCGGTGCAAACCGACGGGGTGGTTCAATCAAGAAATACAAAATCATACCTATCTTTACCCTATAACCCACAGTTAAAAGAAAAAGCCAAGGGGTTACGACAAGCGGGTAATTTATCTGAAGTGTTGTTATGGGAACAGCTTAAAAATAAACAATTCAAAGGATTAGATTTTGACCGGCAAAAAATCATTGGAAATTATATTGTGGATTTTTATTGTGCAAGTCATAATATTGTTTTAGAGATTGATGGTTGTTCTCATGATAATAAAGGAGAATATGATACGGAACGAAATAATTACCTAAAAAGTTTAGGATTAGATGTTATACATATTTTAGATGCTGACGTTAAAAATAATATAGATGGAGTTATGGCATTTCTTCATAACCACCCCGCCTTTGGCACCCCTCCACAGGAGGGGAATTATCCTGATGTTGGATTTAAGGTTTTGAAACTGGACACGTCCAATCTCGTCAAATGGGACGATACGCCTATCGATGATACAAAGGTTTTAAAGGAACGCTTTGATACCGTTGTTAAAACGCTTAAAATTGACCGCTCTGAATTAGATGTTGTCTATGAAGTGATGTTAAAATTGGGTATTCCCGTCACTTATCAAGTCAATTTAACCGATATTAACGGTCGTAAAGTCTATTCTATCGGCGAAGACGGACTTGTTCTCGTATGCTTGGATGGTTCTAACGGAGGTATTACACCGGAAGATATTACGGCTATGTGCGATCTGGCTCCGGCGAAAATCGTTGCCGCCGAAGAAGCTTTTAAAGATGATATTGCTCTGTCCAACGCTTATTATATCAGCAAAGACAAAGGTATTGAAATTGAATTGTTGTAAGGGATGACAGAATGAAATTGGACTTAGACTATATAAAAAATCTTTTAAATATTATCAATGATAACGAGGCCGATGACCGCGTTTCGCTTGAATATATAGCAGCAGAATTAGGTATTGATTTGGGCAATGAAGAAAATATTCAAGTTGCAAAAAAATTAAGAAAACATTTGGATTTATTAATTGGTGCGAAGGCTCTTATTACTGATTGTGATGGTGGGATAGAAGATACGCCAGATGGTTCTATCTCATGTAATGTAAGCGTAAGATATCGGTTTACAATGGAAGGGCATCAGTTGTTAGAAACTTTAAATAATGATACATTATCCCAAAAAATAATTGATGGTTTAAAGAATATAGGCGTTGAAACGCTTAAACAAATACCCGCATTGGCCGTAGAATACCTAAAAAGAATGAGCTAGGATTTTAGGAAATGAAAAACGAGATTAAACTTTTTGAACAAAGCAAAATACGATCTGTCTATGATGAAGAAAGGGATTTGTGGTTCTTTTCAATCGTAGATGTTATGGTTATTTTAACAGAAAAAGAGTATCAATCTGCTCGTAAATATTGGAATAAATTGGCAGAACGCCTTAGAAAAGAAGGTGCTGATGAGCCGGTGTCAAAATGTCACCGACTGAAATTAGAGGCCGCCGATGGTAAAAAATATTTAACAGATGTGGCCGATGCAGAAACAATGCTCCGTATTGTTCAATCTGTCCCCAGTCCAAAGGCTGAACCGATTAAACAATGGTTGGCTCGTGTCGGTTATGAACGCATGAAAGAAACGGTTGATCCAGCTCTGAGTATTAACAGAGCGAGAGAAAACTGGCAAAAACTTGGACATTCCGACAAATGGATTCAACAACGCATGATGGGGCAAGAAACTCGCAACAAGTTGACTGACTATTGGAAAGACCATGATATTACTTCCGAACAAGAATATGCTATTTTAACAAATATCATTCATCAGGAATGGTCCGGTTTATCCGTTAAACAACACAAAAATTTAAAAGGATTAAAATCTCAAAACTTGCGTGACCATATGAGCGAAGCCGAACTCATCTTTACAGCTTTGGCTGAACTTTCTACTCGTCAAGTGGCTGAAAACATGGATGCAACCGGCATGAATGAAAATAAAAAAGCGGCTCGTCGAGGTGGTAACGTTGCAAAAGTCGCAAAAGAAAAGTTTGAAGAAGAAACAGGACAAAAAGTGGTAACTGATGAAAATTACCTACCACCCAAATCTGCTTCAAAA
>CASECF010000007.1 GCA_949286245.1 uncultured Alphaproteobacteria bacterium | reverse complement strand
GTAAGAAAACCGGGATACGGAAATCTAACGGAATAATAAAAAACCTTCCTGATGGCGGGTAAAATTTAAGCCGATATAAATTAGTGTAAATTCGACTTTAGATAAAAAGTGATTAATGAAATCAAAAACATCAGGAGACTTTTTACTATGAAAAAATAACCTATTACTCACCATTTTTTTTATCCTGATTTTCTCAAGAATAATTTATAATTTGAAATTTTATATCAAACTCATTACACATCAAAAAAGAACAATGCTGGATACCTATAAAATGAATCAGAAACGTATAAGATTTTCTTATTTGAAAAATAATTCTGAATACTAAAAAAGCAAATGAGATAAAATCTGTCTCTAAAATATTACTTAACAAGAAAATAAATAATCTTGCCCTTACCCCTAAATTCGTCCAAAATTTAAATTAGGTTCTCTTGCAATATTTTATTTCTATATTCTGAAGGAGTCAATCCTTTCTGAGGCCGGTTCTGATTATAATCAAGCCGCCAGTTTTCAATTATCCGTTTTGCTTCTGATAAATTATCGAAATAATAAATATTCAGGCATTCCGTCTGAATGTTCCGTTAAAACTTTCTATGAAGCAATTGTCTGTAGGTTTTCCCGGTCTCGAGAAAACCTGTTTTATTTTATGCTTTTCACACCACTTTGCCAGTTCCCGGCTTCGGAACTCGGGACCGTTATCACTCTGCAGATAATCCGGATATTCTGTTTCACTGCAGAGTCTGTCCAAAACTTCAACCACCTGTTCTCCTCGCATTGAAAAAGAACTTTGGATAACTGGAGATTCATTTGTGACTGGATCTATTACCGTCAACAGTTTCAACGGGCGTCTGTTTCCAATGCTGTCTATTGCAAAGTCGGTTGCAAGCCATTTACCGGGTTTGAAACTCAACAGATGAGCTTCACGCATTTCAACAATGAACTTTTTCTTTGTTTTTCTGTGTTTAAGCTGCATTTTGTTTTCAGAGTAGACTCTTTCAACACGTTTATGATGGATTTTCAATCCTGTCTTTCTTAAAACCAGATAAATCATCTGGCAGCCGGCTTTCGGATATTTGGCAATAACAGATTTCATCAGTTCTAAAAGCGAATTATCTTTTGATTTGTTTCCAATATACCGTGCTGTGCTTAAGAAACTTACCGGTTTTTCTCTGCGACAGCCCGAAATGTTTCTGAACATGTTCTATCACTTTTCTTCTCATTCCGGGCTGCAGAAGTTTTTTATCACGTCCTTCTGTACCATATTCTCTAGTGAAAGTTCGGCTACAAGTCGTTTTAGTTTTGCATTTTCATCTTCCAATCTTTTCAGTTTTGTTACTTCGGAAACTGTCATGTTCTCATACTTCCGTTTCCATTTATAAAAAGTATTTTCTGCAATTCCTTTTTCCCGACAAATCTCAACTATTGTCTTTCCCGTGTTCTTCTGTTTTTGCAGTATCTCCACGATTTCTTTTTCACTAAATCTTTTCCTCATTTTTCTTCCTCTTGTTTTTTTCGGCAGAAAAACTAACTTAAAAACTGGTTCAATAAATCGGGGTTAGATCAACATGAAAATTTTATTTCCGCTGCCAGACAGAAAAAAATATACTCTGCACAGCTGTATTTTTTCGGTTATTTATGATTATAAATCCACAACCTACTGCAGCATAGGCAAAAGCACACAAGATAACACCTAAAATATTTCCACTGCAAAAAAACCAAGCTTCCAATACCGCAGGAATAAAAAGATATAAAAACGCCAGAATAGAAAAGAAAATCCCTGTTACAAGTTTTTTTGAATTCTTGTTTCCTCTCAGAAAATAATTATATAATAACATTATCAAGGAAGGAATACCGGCTGCCATACACACAAATAAAACAGGCTTACAGAACATCCCAAAGAAAGAATACTCAGGACTACGAAACAATTCACGGAACGGAACATAAATCATATAAAAGCCTGCATATAACGGAAACAATGCATTAATTTTAAAATCAACAGAATCTTTAGACCACAGAAAAAAAATTCCAGTCAATAGGACCAGAGGTATAAAAATTTCTATTAAACTCAAAAACAGAAAATAAGAAAAAAAATCAGCTTTATATAGATGAAAGGAAGTTCCAAAAAGACCAGCTATTGTACAAAATATCATTGAAACAAGAAAGCTTGCAAAAAACACAAACTGATACTGTCTCTTTGTATTATTACAGAAATAAAATATAACAATCAAAGGAAATAAAAGCAGTAAAAATAAAAACATAGAAAAAAAATATCATAGATTGTACAATTAAATCAATACTCAAACAGGAAACATAGAACATAAACACTAGACATAAGTTACATTTATCTGTTATTATATCGCAAATGCTTTACATAAGTGTTATTATTTCTATAATTTCAGAAATCAAATAACACAAGGAGGATCGTTGGCGGACACAAAAGGTTTACGGATTAACGAACAAATCCGGGTTCGGGAAGTCAGACTCATAGACGATGAGGGTGAGCAAAAAGGTATTGTCCCTACCATAGAAGCACTCAGAATGGCTAAAGAACAAGATCTAGACCTTGTTGAAGTTGCGCCCCAGGCAAATCCTCCGGTATGTAAAATACTCGATTATGGCAAGTATCGGTTTGAACAGGAGAAAAAGCTCCGTGACTCCAAAAAAAACCAAAAACTGCTGAAACTAAAGGAAATCCGTATGCAACCAAAGATTGGTGCCGGAGACCTTGATTTCAAATCGAAGCATGTACAGGAATTTCTAGCCGAAGGGAACAAGGTAAAAGTAACAATCCGCTTCCGTGGACGAGAACTTGCACACACAGAACTCGGCTATGACGTTCTAAAAGAAGTTTTAAATCGGCTTGATGACGAATATGTCATAGAGAAACAACCGGCTATGGAAGGTCGGTTTATGTCTATGACACTCAGTCCAAAAGCAAAAAAATGATGAGGTAACAGAAAATGCCCAAAATGAAAACAAAACGCGCCGCAGCAAAGCGGTTTTCGTTAACAGGTAGCGGAAAAGTAAAATACAAAAAAATGAATCTCCGCCATATTCTGACAAAGAAAGCTGCAAAACGCAAAAGACAACTTCGCAGCTCTGGTATTTTAAGTGAAGCAGATTCCGCAAAAGTACGCAAGCAGCTTTTGCCTTATGGCTAATATCATACTAAGGAGAATACAATGTCAAGAGCTATAGACGGAATTAAACGTAACAACCGTCGTGCAAAAATTCTTAAACTCGCCAAAGGCTTTTCCGGAAGAAGGGGAACAAACTATAAAGCAGCAAAAGATGCTGTTGTGAAAGCATTAACCCACGCATACGTTGATCGCCGCGACCGAAAAGGGGATATGCGAGCTTTATGGATATCCCGTATTAATGCAGCTGTCCGTAGCGAAGGATTGAATTATTCCCGGTTTATTGAAGGATTAACAAAAGCCGGTGTTACTATTAACCGGAAAGCGTTGTCTAATATGGCAATAGAAGATCCTAAAGCTTTCAAAGCAGTTATCGATACTGCAAAAAAAGCGTTGGAAGCGTAACATGATTTCCCTGGATCACATCGAACTTTTGGAACAGCGGGTAGAACAAGCCGTTACGAAGATTACACAATTACTGGAAGAAAACCGGAACTTGCAGCAAAGAAATTCGGAGCTAGAGGAAAAAAACCGGCAACTTCAATCAGTGGTTGTCTCTTTCGAACAAAACCAAGAGAAGATTGAACAGGGAATCATTTTAGCCTTAGAGCGGTTAAATATTGTTGAAAATACAGTTTTGCAAACTGCTGAATCCTTACCATCAACGGATTTTTCGCCGACAGACAGAACCGCAGAAAACACTGCAACATCAAATACTTATGAAAATTCCAATATTTCACCGAATAGCAATGCTGATTTGCCACAGACACCATCTAATTCCGGCTCACCGGTAGAACCTTTATCACAACCAGTACAAGAAGAACAACCTGATCTGATTTCAGAAAATGACGATCAACTGTTTGATATATTCTGATTTGAATTATCATGGGCACTTTGCAGATTGATATACTAGGTACAACATTTACAATAAATGCAAAAGAAGATTCCGATTATTTGAATCAACTCTTAATTTATTATAAACAGATATTAAAACAAATTGATTTATATGCAGAAACTCAAGAACCAATTCAAACAGCAATTTTAGCGGGAATAATGCTTTGTGATGAACTCTACAAAGAAAAATTAAATTTACTCAAATTAAAAAAACAGATCAGTACAGAACAATTAGAAAAATTTGAGAAAACTACATTACAGATGATTCAGAAAATAGACAAGGTTTTATAATGTCCCGAATGTTTTCTATCTGGGTTGATGCAGATTCATGCCCTGTTAAAGTAAGAAATTTAATTATAAAAGCAGCCGGAAAACATCATATCCCTATTTTTTTTGTTGCAAATAAAAAAATTCCCCTTACTGTTCCACCCAATTATGACAAACAACTTATTACTACAATACAGACCTCCCTTGAACCGGACAGTGCTGATAATTATATTGTGGCTCATATTAATCCAGATGATATGACAATTACCAGAGACATTCCATTAGCGGCCAGACTAGTTGAAAAAAAAATCTTGGTCTTGAATGACCGGGGAACATTATTTACACCAGAAAATATAAATGAATTTCTGTCATTACGTAATTTTAATTATGAATTGTCCCTTGCTGGATTAAAACCGCAAAGTACTGCAACCTACACCATGAAAGATTTTAATCTTTTTTCAAATTGTTTTGACAGGGAATTACATAAAAAACTAAAACAATATCAAACATTATCAGGAAATTGAGATCGGATGACAAGTAACCTGTCAATGATTTTAAAAAAAACAGTGACAAGTTCCGGGTCAAATTGCTTTCCTGCCTGATTCCTAATTTCATTTAAAACAGATTCCTCACTCCACGCCTGTTTATAGACTCTTTTAGATGATAATGCATCAAAAACATCAGCCAAAGCAACAATACGCGCTGCAAAAGGAATCGAAGCACCTGCAAGACTACTGCTACAAGGTAGTTCATCAGCAAACATCAACGGATTATCATGAGGAATCTCAACACAGCCAGGATAACCAGTACCATCCCATCTTTCATGATGATGCAAAACAACTTCACGCACCATATGATCCAAGGAGGATTTTCCATCAAAAAACAATGAAGCGCCAATATATGTATGACTTTTAATTATCGAATATTCATCATCAGTAAATTTGCCCGGTTTCTTCAAAATCAGATCAGAAATTCCTACTTTACCAACATCATGAAGCATCGCTGCTATTTTCAGCATATCCCGGAATTTTTCTCGTTCATTAATATCAATGTGATGTTCGGCAGCCCAACGATCATAGATTTCAACAGAATAATATGAAACTCTCATAACATGAGCACCAGTCTCTTTAGGATCACGCAGTGCAGCCATATGCATCATACGCATAACCATAGCACGAGTTAAATACGTGCGTTCTAGTGCTCGTGCCGCGATCATTGCAAAATGTTGCATAAAAAGTTCCGCATCAGCATCAAAAGGTACAATATTACCATATTTATCTTGCGCATTTATAATTTGTAATACCCCGAGCACATCATTATCACCCGATTTTAAGGGAATTGTTAATATTGATTGAGTTTTATATCCAGTAATAAGATCGGATTGTTTATTAAAAATAAAAGGTTTGTCATCAGGGATAAAATACGCATCTGGCAAATTTACCATTTCTGCAGTAACAACTGTATAACCAGCAATCGAGGTCGTGTCAATTGGAAAAGAAAAATACACAAAAGGAAGTTTCTCATCCAAACTAAGTTTTCTCTGTTCTGTATCATTTTGTGCATACTTTATATGTATTCGATTATCTTTGCAAATATATATTGAACCTGCATCTGCATGAGCTACAGCCCGAGCCTCAGTCAGAAGGCGCTCCAATAAAATATCAGTATCTTGAATCTGAGTAAAAACTTGTTCTAGTTGTAATATTTTTTGAAATTTAAGTTCCCGTGAACTCTTTCCCATGGACGATAGCTTATCAAAAAACAACATAAAAAACAATTCCCTAATGGTGTACAGGAAAGGAAGAATCATCATATTTCAAGAAATCCAGAATATTTCGAATACCCTAAAACAGAAATACCAAAAATAAACAATATTACTTATCTTTATTTTGCAAATTTAAACCTCTCATCCAGAATTACAAAAAAAATTGATTCTATAAAAAATGAATATTTCATTTATTTTTTCATATTCTGACGGGTTATGATGAGGCAGGATACGGCACAAGGAAGAAACGGCAAAAAAGGAAGCAAAGAATGGGTTGCGGATTCCCGGCAAGAGCTGAACAAACCGCATCAGGAGACGGTCTGACAGGACAGGCGGGCC
>CASECF010000006.1 GCA_949286245.1 uncultured Alphaproteobacteria bacterium | reverse complement strand
TTAAAGAATACATGCGAGTAGCGGCTGCAACGCTCCGTTTTTGTAAAATATTCTGTTTTTCAACGAGTTTGGAGATTTCCGAAAATGTCTTACCATCAAGCAAATATCCTGCAACAACCTTAGTTTCAGATAAGAGCAAAGACCCTGCTGTAATATCGGCACTGTATTTTTCTGTCATTAGTTGTCCTTCTTGTTGTTTAACCATTCAACAACTTCAGCTTTCTTAAAACGCAAAAATTTGCCAATTCGGAAAGCGGGGAGCTCTTTAGTGGATACCAGTTTATAAATAGTCTTTTTGGCTAACTTCAAATAGGCAGCCACTTCGTCTACGGTCAAAATCTCGTCTTCCATTGTCTTTCTCCATACTACCAGAAACACGCAATATGATACGAAAAATAAAAAAAAATGCAACTTAAAAAGCAAAAAAAGAGCATCATCGGGAACAAAAGAGAACTAAAAACTTCTTTTAATTATAAAAAAACATCCCAACACATTGATGTATGGAACATAAAATACAAGAGCAAACCAAAACAATAAAAATATACCGTAATACAATATGTGAATAGATCTCCCACTGTAAACTAGGAGTTCTATATAAAAGCCACCGTTGTGTACCTTTTCTTTACAGCTCCAAACGGAGCTGACCTAAATCCTGCCGTCCTTGAAATTCTACATAATGTTTAATTTTATCTTCATCTAAGCCAACGCTACTGACGAAGTATCCCCGTGACCAAAATACATTTTCTTTAAAATATACTTTGCTGAGCCAAGTAAACTTGGCTCTTATTTGCGAGGAAGATTGGCTTTTCAATTTAGCCATTACATCGGCTATTGCATATCTTGGTGGAATTGTCATCACAAAATGAATATGGTCTTTATCAAAGCCAATCTTCTCTATCTCACATCCAGGGATACTTCTTAGTAGCTTGGGTAATAATTTCTTTATATAATCTACAACGCCAGGCTTTAGGACACGACGACGATACTTACACACCCAATCTATGTGGTATCTTAAACGATAAACACTATGTTGACTTTGTACGACTTCCATACCTTCTTATAGCATCGTCGTCGTGAGCATTCTACCCCCATTAAAATGGGGATAGTCTGTAAGGCACTAAATACAAATAAAAACGGTATGTTTTCCCTAAAAAAAGAGACAAATTAAAGCATTTTATCAAAAAAAATAAAAATATTTGACAAATAACGTGAAAAACATATTTTAAAAGTTGTATTCATCCTGAAAAAAGTATACTTTTGGCTGTACAAAATAAAAAGGATCGAACAAAATGATTTATGGATATATTCGTGTCAGTACCGACAAACAAACGGTCGAGAATCAAGAATTTGAAATTAAACGATTTATAAAAAAAAATAACATTAAAATAGATTTTTGGATTAAAGAAACAATCAGCGGGACAACCGAATTAAATAAACGAAAATTAGGAAATCTTCTTAAGAAACTAAAAAAAGGCGATATTTTAATTGCCTCAGAACTTTCCAGATTGGGACGTAATCTTTTACAAATCATGAGTATTCTCCATTATTGTATGAAAATTGAATCTCAAGTTTGGACAATTAAAGATAACTATAGACTAGGTGGTGATATTCAATCAAAGGTTTTGGCTTTTGCATTTGGTTTATCTGCCGAAATAGAACGAAATCTCATTTCTCAACGAACCCGTGAAGCTCTTTTAAGACTCAAATCAAACGGCACACGACTCGGTCGTCCAAAAGGATGTCTCAATAAAGAGCACAAACTAACCGGAAAAGAAGATCATGTCGTTCGATTACTCAAGAGAAAAATCCCCAAAATAAAAATAGCAAAATCATGCGGTGTCCATCGAAGTACGATTTATAGATTCATTGATCAAAGAAAACAATTAGAAATTTCCGATTTTATGTTATCTCATTCAAAAGCGACACTGTCATTGGAAGACCTGCAATTGCTCTATGCCGGTCTTCCTCCGAAATCAGATATCACCATCGAATATTCTACCGAGTGAGAAGAACACTCAATCATAATAAAATCGCATTCAATAAAAAGGATTATAAATCATTCCAAAGTTTTTTGATTTTACACAAAAAATCCGTACATTCGCTTTGAGTATTCTCACGACTTTCTTTATCAAACTCGGATAACAATTCTTTTTGTCGAGGTGTTAAATTAAGAGGTATTTCAACCTTAAACGTCACAAACAGATCTCCATATGTTTCGCTTCGTAAAATCGGCATTCCCTGCCCTTTGATTTTAATCTGTGTTCCTGTCTGTGTTCCGGGTTTTATATCCAACTCTACCGCCTTACCGGACATGGTCGGAACTTTTACCGTTCCCCCCAATGCCGCCGTTGTCATAGGAATCGGAAATTCACAAAATAAATTATTTCCCTCTCGAACAAAGAGTTCATGATCTTTTACCGTCACAAAAACGTACAAATCTCCGGATGCTCCACCTTGAAAACCGGCATTCCCTTCTCCCATGAGTCGCATGCGAACACCCGTATCAACGCCTTTCGGAATATTAACCTCTAATGTTCTTTTTTTCTTAATACGACCCGTGCCTTGACACTTTTGACATGGATCTTTAACCATTTTTCCGGTTCCGTGACAAATAGGACATTCCGTCTCAACAACAAAAAAACCTTGTCTCTGACGAACGCGACCATGTCCACCGCATGTGGAACAAAGTTCTAATTCTTTTCCGCCCTTTCCTGAACACGTATCACAAGCAACAAATGTTTCAACAGAAATGCTTTTCTTAATTCCCTCATACGCCTCTTGTAAGGTGACGTTCAGATCATATCGAACATCCGAACCCTTTTGAGGTTGAGAAGAACCTCTTGTTCTTCCGCCTCCGAAATTACTAAACATTTCCTCAAAAATGCTTTCAAACCCCGTTCCGGAAAAATCAAATCCTCCGAAACCGGAACCCATACCGCTTCCCATCCCATTCATATAGGCATCGTGACCATATCGATCATATGCGGCTCGTTTTTGATCGTCTTTTAAAACTTCATAAGCCTCATTGATTTC
Source organism: uncultured Alphaproteobacteria bacterium (assembly GCA_949286245.1). Lineage (GTDB taxonomy): Bacteria > Pseudomonadota > Alphaproteobacteria > CAAHEQ01 > UBA3637 > CALXPF01. The sequence continues at coordinate 17,744 of CASECF010000006.1, read as the reverse complement.
TTTAAAGCGTTTCTCTGCCTCGGGATCTCCTTGGTGATAATCAGGATGACACTCTTTTGCTTTCACGCGAAAGGCTCGTTTGATCTCCTCAAACGAAGCCGTCCGTGAAACACCGAGCAATTCGTAATAATCTTTAGCCACGATTTGCTCCCTTTATCAATTATTTTTTGACTTCTTCAAAATCAGCGTCTACAACTTTTTCATCAGAAGCAGAGGACGTTCCGCTATCAGCGTTTGATGAAGCAGATTGATCCGCTGCATTATTCATACCTGCTTCGGCATTCGCCTGCTTATACATTGCCTCACCCAACTTTAAAGAAGCTTGTGTCAAAGCATCTGTTTTTTCTTTAATACGAGCAGCATCGTTGCTATCCAAAACATCTTTCAATTCTTGAACTGCTTTTTCGATAGCCTCTTTTTCGGAAGAGGTAATTTTATCAGCATTTTCTTTTAATGTTTTTTCGGTAGCATGGATAAGAGCATCTGCATGATTTTTCGCTTCAATCGCTTCTTTCAACTTCTTATCCTCTTCGGCATGTTGTTCTGCCTCTTTCACCATCTTTTCAATGTCTGCATCATTTAAACCACCAGAGGCTTGAATGCGAATATTTTGCTCTTTTCCGGTTGCCTTATCTTTTGCGGAAACATTAACGATACCGTTGGCATCGATATCAAACGTCACTTCAATTTGTGGCATTCCTCGAGGAGCCGGTGGAATACCGATCAGATCAAACTGACCCAACAACTTGTTATCGCGAGCCATTTCACGCTCCCCTTGGAAGACACGAATCGTCACGGCTGTCTGACCATCTTCAGCAGTGGAAAATACTTGTGATTTCTTTGTTGGAATAGTTGTATTTCGATCAATCAACCGTGTAAAGACACCACCCAAAGTCTCAATACCTAAGGAAAGCGGCGTCACGTCTAATAACAAGACATCCTTGACATCCCCTTTCAAAACACCACCTTGAATAGCTGCACCCATGGCAACCACTTCATCCGGATTAACACCTTTATGTGGTTCTTTACCAAAGAAATTCTTAACAATTTCTTGAACTTTCGGCATACGTGTCATACCACCGACTAAAATAACTTCATCAATCTTATCTTTAGACAATCCGGCATCCTTCAAGGCTTTTTCCATCGGGCCTTTTGTTCTTTCCAACAAGTCTTCAACCAAACTCTCAAACTTTGCTCGTGTCAAAGAAACATTTAAATGCTTCGGACCAGTTGCATCTGCCGTAATAAACGGTAAATTAATATCTGTTTGAGTCGCAGACGATAACTCAATTTTAGCTTTTTCAGAAGCTTCCTTAAGACGTTGAAGAGCCATTCTATCTTTTCTCAAATCAATTCCATTTTCTTTTTGGAACTCATCGGCCAAGAAATCAATAATTCGGGCATCGAAATCTTCACCACCCAAGAACGTATCCCCGTTTGTTGATTTCACCTCAAAAACACCATCTCCGATCTCCAAGATAGAAACATCGAATGTACCGCCACCCAAATCATAAACAGCAATTGTTCCTGATTTTTTCTGATCCATACCATAAGCCAAAGCAGCCGCTGTCGGCTCATTGATAATTCTCAACACCTCTAATCCGGCAATTTTACCGGCATCCTTTGTCGCTTGCCGTTGTGAATCATCAAAATAGGCCGGAACAGTAATAATAGCTTGAGTAATCTTTTCTCCCAGATAACTTTCGGCATCCTCTTTGAGTTTCTGCAATACGAAAGCCGAGATCTGGCTGGGAGCATATTTTTTATCATGCACTTCAACCCATGCATCTCCATTATCTCCTTTAACGATATGATAAGGAACCAACCCTTTATCCTTTTCAACCATTTTGTCATCGAACCGACGCCCAATCAACCGTTTAATAGAAAAGAGCGTTCCTTCCGGATTGGTCACTGCTTGCCGTTTTGCAGGCTGTCCAACAAGGCGTTCTCCTTTACTCGTGAAAGCCACAATAGAGGGAGTGGTACGAGCTCCTTCTCTATTTTCTAAAACTTTTGCATCATGCCCATCCATAATAGACATACAAGAGTTAGTTGTTCCCAAATCAATTCCCAAAATTTTTGACATGTTTTTCTCCTTAATTATTCAAAAAATAAAACTGATGAAGCATATATAGGTCATAACATTGTATTTTGCAACAGGAGAATCTGATTTTTTTTCTTTTCTTTTAATCTTTTTTCTCTTAGTATATAAAAACGAGGAGAACAAGAGAAATGTCTGCAGAACTTATTTCACTTTTAATGCCGGTTATGAAGGCATATGGGGCAGAGCTGATTGGCTCTTTTATTTTGGCTGCAACCATTGGGTTGTTTTATCAAAAAAGTACAATCAAGGATGGCCTCAAATACTTAACCTTTGCCTTCTACACAATTGTTTTCAAAAATTTATTTCTGATTCTTTTAAGTGTTGCACCTCTGGATGATAAAGGGCTTCAAATAACACCTCTGTGTTTAGAGTGGATCAACGTTATATTTATCAGTTGGGCCAGTGCTCTGTTTTTGGCAAGTGCTCTTCAAATACTGCGATTACTCTTTACACCCGTATCATTTAGCGTTATTTGCTGGGTTTTAATGATGGGTGTCGCTTATTTTATCAAACAACACTTTCTGTTTAATCAAATATTTCTCCTATTACCACAAATTTATATTTCAGCAGCGTTCTTTATGGTTGGTATCTCACTGATTTTTATTCGATCCATTCGTCAAGCTCGAGCCCTGTTTGCTATTGGATTCGGTTTTATTTTTCTGGGATTTTACTATACCCAATCTCTGATCATTCCATCCGAACAAACATGGTTTTGGCAAACACTTGTGTATAGCGTTGTATTGTTTTTGTCTCTTGTTTCTCAGATTCGTCTCATGGATATTTATTGTGTAACACTGGAGAAAAATTTATTAACTGAAAAGGCAAAGCGAGAACTTATTTTAGATTCGTCTCCATTCCCTATTCTAATCTCACGCCTTCTGGATGATAGCGTCATCTATATCAATCCATTGGCTCAAAAATTATTTGGTGTGACATCTGATGAAATTCCCTCTTTTCACTTTTCGCATTACTTCGCCAATCCCGTTCAACGTATTGAGTTGATCTCAAAGATCAAAAAAGAAACCGTTATCGATTCTTTTGAGGTAGAAATGAAAAATCCAAAAACCGGCAATACGTTTTGGTATGATTTATCGACAAAAGCAATAGATATGGATGGTGAATTAGCCTTATATACAACATTTAAAGACATGACCCAAAAAAAACATAAAGAACAAGATTTGTTGGAAAAGGCAACAACAGATTCTTTAACAGGATTGTTCAATCGCCGCCAATTCGAGGTATTGGCTCAAAAAGAAATTCAAATTGCACAACGACACGGGATGCCTTTTTGCGTTCTCATGTTAGACATTGATCATTTTAAGAAAGTGAATGATACCTATGGACATGATATGGGGGACTCAGTTCTTCAACAATTAGCCTTAGCTTTAAAGACAACTTTACGTGAATCAGATATTTTAGCTCGATATGGCGGTGAAGAATTTATTGTTTTTCTGACACACACAACACCAAACGAAGGATTATTTGCCGCTGAAAGAATACGACGCAGTATCGAAGATTTACATATTCATTTAAATGGGCATGAAGTGACCGTCACGATTAGTATCGGTTTATCTGGGATATTAAACAACTCGCTTCCGGAACTGGTAAAACAAGCGGACATTGCCCTTTATGAATCAAAACGAACCGGCCGCAATAAAGCAACTCTTTATACACCGATTCTTCAACAAAAAATAGAAGACGCAACAAATCAATCCGTATCAGAATCAAAAGCAGAAAAGGATAATTCATAATGAGCTCTTTTTCTTTGAGATATTGGATGATACCGATTATTTGTTTGATGATCACATTTTATTTTATCTACCACAGCATTCAAGGGAACAGAGGGATTCGAAGAATGGATCAATTGACAGCCGAAATTCAACTGGCTCAAACCATTGCTCGTGATACCAAAAAACAAAGAACGCTTCTGCAAACAAAGGTTCACGCCCTCTCACCACATCACTTGGACTTGGATCAACTCGAAGAGTCAGCCATACGTATTTTAAATATGGGGAATAAAGAAGATAGAGTTATTTTTAATTAAATATCTCTTTCATATCACAATGGCCGATTATTTGAAAAAACAACCTTAAACTAACGCGAGCTGGAACGCATCAGACGATTATATCGAATAGCGTTTTGCTCTCTTAGAGAACATTTTTGAGCTTCTTCCCAACGTTCATTTTTTCCGTTAGGTCCATACTGTTGGTTAATTTCATCCAAACAAATTTCAAACGCTTTTTCAAAACGATCCTCCGGAGCCACATCTTTAAACCGCGGATCTTTGTTAAAAACAGAATCCAAATAGGGAACTTTTTTTTCAAATGAGGGTCTAAATAAAAAACTTAAATAATTATTTTTATTAATTTCCCATTTTTGAGCCTTCTCATTGAACTCAGCTGTTCCCAAAGCCAAGACGGCATCTTGTTTGATTTTATAGTGTAAAATAAAATCCGTGTGCGTCATCATTTTATTTCCAAAATTAAAAAAGGTTGAATCGGTATCCCACATACGCATTTGAAACGCTTGAACTTTTGGATGATCATTAAAAAATAAAATAAACTTCATATGGACCTCTTTTGTTTTGGATATTTTTTCCCATTATACCATTTTTTAGATATTTTTCAATCCTTACTTCATCTTTTATTTCAGAAACAAAAATTTTTCTGATTTTTTTATTTTAGGATCAACTTTGATTCGTACAATATTTTTATTCATTTAGGCTTCATTATGATTTGTGTATGAGGGCTCATTACAATTTATATGCTCTACTGCGCTATTAAGCCTGCGTTGTGTATAATTTTCTAAAATTGTGTATTTATTAGGCTTAAGGCTTGTGGATTTCTTCTCATACGGCAGGATCACGCCGGCATAATTTTATTGATCTCTCATATACATTCATTCCTGATTTTAATGAAAAATCATACTCTATTCATAATTGAGCTTTCATTAAAATAATATGGAACTTTATTAAAAATCGAAAACCGATTTTTGATTTTTCTTAATAATGAAAAGGAGAAGGAAAAGAGCGGGGATCATTAAAAGACCGGTGAACAGAAAAAATCCGAACCACCCCATTTGCTCAACCCATAATCCGCTATAAACCGAGACAACGGAAGAAGCCAACATCATAAAACCGGTTAATAATGCATATTGAGTTGCCGAATACGATTTCGAACAAAGGTTCGATAAGAAGGCGACAAAAACAGCTCCCCCCATACCGCCAATAATATTATCAAAAATAATAACAAGAATAAATGCGGGAAGATTATGCCCCAATAACGAAAATACGGCAAATGCAATAGAGGTCAATATTTCCACGCAACCTAAAGCAAATAAAATTTTTAAAATAGAGTAGCGCATAACCAAAACACCACCCAACGCAACGCCTATCACGGTGATCCACGGACCGAATGTGCCTGAAATCAAAGAAATTTCCACTTTTGAAAAACCCATTTGATCATAAAACGGAAGAGCCATACGCCCCAAAACGGCATTACACAACTTATACAAGACAATAAAAAGCAATATTCCCCACCAGAAAGAATGTCTGGCAAAATCTTGAAACGGTGCAACAATCATCTCTCGAAACAAATGAGACGTTTTCGGAATATCAGAACCACTTTTTTCTTTCACAAAAAACAGACTGATCATTCCATACACAAGAGCACATCCGGCTAAAAAATATGCTAAATTCCAAGAAATCCAAGTAGAAACGGCAACAACACCTGCTCCGGAAAGCAACATACCCATTCGATATCCCAATTGATATGTTCCGGCGCCCTCCCCCATTTCTTCTTTTTTGAGCGTATCAATTCTGAGTGCATCAACAACAATATCCTGACTGGCAGCGAAAAACGCTGTTAAAAAAGCAAATAAGTATGTCTGGAGAGGAATCATAACTTGTATGGGGTTTCCTGTTTCATCAAGACGATTCCATATATATGTCCAGCTGTTTTGATCAGGAGAAAAAGAGGCTAATCCCCAAACACTTAAAATCAATCCGATTTGGAAAAGAAAAGCCCATGCTTTTTTAGGTCCCATTTTATAAGCCAAATACGGGATTCGAATACGATCAACAACCGGAGCCCATAAAAATTTAAAGTTGTAAGGCAACAAAACCAAAGCAAAAAAGCCAACAACGGATAAAGCGACACCGCTCCCCGTCAACCACAAAGATAAGCTATATCCCAATAAGTTATAAGGAATACCACAAGAAAACCCCAGAAAAAGGAAAATAAAAACAGATGGATTTAAATATCCTTTAAAAGCGGTTTTCCAAGTATGCATTTAGGCATCTTTCTTTCGTTCAGCTTTTCTACGCTCATTACTATCCAAAAGTTTCTTTCGAAGACGAATATTTTTAGGAGTCACCTCGACCAACTCATCATCCTCAATATAAGCTAATGCTGCTTCCAAGGGCATTTGAACAGGGGGAACCAAGGTGACAGCTTCATCTTTTCCGGCTGCACGCATATTTGTAAGTTGCTTTCCTTTAATCGGATTGACTTCAATATCCCCCGGTTTTGCATTAGCACCGATAATCATACCGGCATAAACAGAAACACCGGCTGGGATAAATAAAGGTCCTCGCTCTTGAATTTTCCAAAGTGCATATGCCACGGACTTTCCGGATTCTGTTGAAATCAAAACCCCATTTCTACGACCGGTAATAGGACCTTTATAAGGGGCATAACTATGGAAGAGGCGGTTTAAAACACCTGTTCCGCATGTATCTGTCAAAAACTCACTGAAATAACCGATCAATCCGCGAGAAGGCGCCACAAAAACCAATCTTGTTTTTCCGCCACCACTCGGAACCATTTCCATCAAGTCAGCTTTGCGAGTACTTAACTTTTCAACAACAACACCGGTATAGGCATCATCCACATCCACAATAACTTCTTCCATTGGCTCCAATTTATTTCCGTTTTCATCCACCCTGAAAACAACTCGAGGTCTTGAAACGGAGAGCTCATATCCCTCACGCCGCATCGTCTCAATTAAAATACCCAACTGCAATTCTCCACGACCAGCCACTTCAAAAGCATCTGTCGTATCGGTTCTCGACACTTTAAGAGCAATATTCCCCTCAGCCTCTTTTCGAAGACGATCCCAAATCATACGAGAGGTCACCTTATCCCCCTCTGTTCCCGCTAAAGGAGATGTGTTAATTGAAAAAGTCATAGCCAATGTCGGTGGATCAATCGGAAGAGCATGCAACGGTTCTTCAACACTTAAATCGCATAATGTATCGGCAACAGTTGCTTCTGAGAAACCGGCAATACTCACAATATCTCCGGCAACCCCCTCATCAATCGGCTGTCTTTTTAAACCCCGAAATGCTAAAATTTTAGAAGCTCTAGCGGTTTCAATAGGAGCCCCGTCTCGACTCAAAGCCTTAATTGTTTGATTCGTCCTAATTTTTCCGGAAACGATCCGCCCTGTCAAAATACGTCCGACAAAAGGATCTGCCTCCAATGTTGTCACCAACATTTTAAAAGGACCGGCCTCATCAGCTTTCGGAGCCGGAACATGCTCGATAATTTTTTTAAATAACGGCGTAATATCTTTTCGTTCATCCGCCAGATCATTGACTGCCCAACCTTCCCGACCGGAAGCAAATAGTGTTGGGAAATCGAGTTGTTCATCAGTAGCCCCTAAATTGGCAAATAAATCAAAAATTTCATTATGCACCTCTGTTGGACGAGCATCTGATCGATCAATTTTATTGATAACAACAATTGGTTTTAAACCCAACTTCAGAGCTTTACTGACAACAAACTTTGTCTGTGGTAAAGGACCCTCTGCCGCATCAACCAAGACAATGACACCATCCACCATTGACAAAATACGCTCTACCTCTCCTCCAAAATCAGCGTGTCCCGGTGTATCGACAATATTAATTCGAATTCCGTTCCACTCAACGGAAGTACATTTTGCAAAAATGGTTATACCGCGTTCTCTTTCAAGATCACCGGAATCCATAGCGCACGTTGCGACTTGTTGATTTTCTCGAAATGCTCCGCTTTGTTTTAAAAAAGCATCCACAAAAGTTGTTTTACCATGATCGACATGAGCAATGATTGCTATATTTCTGATTTCCTGTGTCATTTTTACATCCTTAAAAAAATTCTAAAGTCGAAGCATTATATATAATTATCATTAAAAAGTCCAGAAAAAAGGATAATTTTTTATTTTAAGACTATTGATGTTCTAATAACAATAAAAAATCCTCGCTTATTTTACTCAGCGAGGATTTTTTTATTCAACATCTTAAAAAGTTTATTTTTCAATCATCCTTTTTTATGACCAAGAATCCAGTTGTTTCTCTAAAAGCTGATTGGCCAATGCCGGATTAACTTTTCCTTGAGAGGCTTTCATGATTTGACCGACAAACCATCCTTTTAATTTATCTTTTCCGGCTTTAATTTCGGCGACTTTATCCGCATTTGCGGCTAAAATATCACGAATAAGAGCATCAATGGCTCCTGTATCGGAAACTTGCTTTAAACCCTTTTCATCTACGATCACAGCCGGATCTTTTCCCGTTTGCGTCATAATTTCAAAGACCTCTTTTGCAATCTTTCCAGAAATGGTTCCATTGGTAATCAATTCAACCAAAGCACCCAACTGGTTCGCCTTAATCGGACTTTCCGAAATATGAATATTTGTCTTATTTAAAAAGGCGAATAAGTCTCCCATAATCCAATTGGCAACCTTTTTAGGATCTTGCCCTTTAATGGCTGTTTCAAAATAAGCGGAAGTCTCCGTATCTGCCGTTAAAACACCGGCATCGTAGGGTGTTAGTCCCAATTCGGAAACATATCTTTTCTTTTTGGCTTCCGGCAATTCAGGTAAATTACGGCGAATATTTTCAATGTATTCATCCGTCAAAATAACCGGTAGTAAATCGGGATCCGGAAAATACCGATAGTCGTTGGCATTTTCTTTGGATCTCATGGGTCTTGTCTCTTTATTAACGGAATCAAAGAGACGGGTTTCTTGAGAGAATGTTTGACCGGCTTCATAGAGTTCTACTTGGCGATTTGCTTCAATTTCAATCGCTTCCATGACAAACCGGACGGAATTGACATTTTTAACTTCAACTCGTTGTCTTAATTCCGTTGATCCGACCGGACGAACTGAAATGTTGGCATCACACCGCATAGATCCTTCATCCATGTTTCCGTCACAGGTCCCGAGAGCTCGAACAATAGCCCTTAATTGACGCAAATATTCACCGGCTTCTTCCGGAGAATGCATATCCGGTTTTGAAACAATTTCCATTAACCCGACCCCACATCTGTTGAGATCAATAAACGATTTTGTCGGGCTCATATCATGAATGGATTTTCCCGCATCTTGTTCCAAATGCAAGCGTTCCACACCGATTTTCCGTGTTCCTTCCGAAGTTGTCACCTCGATAAAGCCTTCTCCGACAATCGGATGATACAATTGACTGATTTGATATCCTTGAGGTAAATCGGCATAGAAATAATTTTTACGATCAAATCGGGAATATTTGTTAATAACAGCATTCAAGCCCATACCTGTTTTAACGCACTGCTCAATGCATTTTTCATTGACAACGGGTAACATTCCTGGAAAAGCAGCATCAATAAATGACACATGTGTGTTTTGTTCCGCTCCGAAAGCTGTTGAGGCTCCGGAGAACACCTTGGATTTAGAAATAATTTGACAGTGTACTTCTAATCCGATAACTAATTCCCATTCTGTTGTCTTTCCTTTAATTGTGTACATCTGTTTATCCTTTCACCCGATGGGTCCGTTTTTCAAAGCCAGCTTGTTTTTCTAAAACATCGGCAATTTGGAAGACCGTATTCTCGTCAAAATGATTTCCAATAACTTGCAATCCGATCGGTAGCCCGTTATTGGATAATCCTATCGGCAATGAAAGTGCCGGAACACCGGCTAATGAACTGGGGGTTGTAAAAACATCTCCCAAGTATGTATCAACAGGGCTCATATTCTTCATAGCCTCATAAGAAAGAGCAGGTGTCGGTGCTGCCGGAACGAGCAATGCATCAACGGTTTTAAACACCTTTTGAAAATCTTCATAAATTAAACGGCGAACGCGTTGAGCTCGAATGTAATAAGCATCATAAAATCCGGCGGAGAGTACGAATGTCCCTAATAAAATCCGACGAACCACTTCGGCTCCAAAACCGTCTGTTCTTGTATTTTCATACATTTCGTCTAATGTTTTCCCGTCTACTCTTGTTGTGTATCTGACCCCATCATATCGAGATAAATTAGAAGAGGCTTCAGCGCAAGCGATAATGTAATAAACCGGCAAAGCATATTTTGTATGAGGTAAAGACACGTCAATCACTTCGGCACCGGCATCTTTTAAGAATTGTATTCCTTGATCCCAAATCCGTGCAACCTCTGAATTAAGGCCCTCTGGACGATACTCTTTTGGAATTCCGATTTTTTTCCCTCGAATATCACCGGTTAATGCTTTTGTGTAATCCGGAACGGGCAAATCCGAAACCGTTGAATCATGGAGATCAAATCCGGCTATTTCACGCAACAAAAGAGCGCAATCTTTGACAGAACGGGCCATTGGTCCCGCTTGATCCAAAGAAGAAGCAAATGCGACAATTCCATATCGAGAACAACGGCCATAAGTTGGTTTAATTCCCGTTATACCACAAAATGATGCGGGTTGTCGAATGGATCCGCCGGTATCCGAACCGGTAGCCCCCATGCAAAGTCCCGCGGAAACGGCTGCTGCCGAACCGCCGGACGAACCGCCGGGGACCAGATTATATTCGCCGTTCTCATCTGTCCACGGATTTTTGGTGACACCAAAATAACTTGTCATGGTTGATCCGCCCATTGCAAATTGATCGGTATTGACCTTTCCGAGCATAATCGTTCCGGCATCTTTTAATTTCTGTGTGACGGTTGATTCATAGGGGGGGATAAAGTTAGAAAGAATTTTAGAAGCTGCGGTCGTTCGAATACCTTTTGTGCAGTAGAGATCTTTATTGGCAATCGGAATTCCCTCTAAAGGTTTGGGTTGAATGCCGGCAGATCTACGTTGATCAGATAAGCGGGCTTGTTCCAATGCCAATTCCGGCGTCTCCGTAATATAAGCGTTTAAAAAACGAGCTTTTTCCATTTCTTTCAAATGCGCTTTTGTTAGTTCTTCTGAGGAAATTTCTTTTTTCTCTAATAACTCCAACGCCTCAGAAATATATAAATCTGTTAATTCGGTCATCTTTTACTCCACCATTTTGGGAACGACATAAAACCCTTGTATGGAATCAGGGGCACATTCCATCAGCTCTGTTTGTAAATTGCCAACACTGACTTCATCTTTCCGTTCCGCTTTTTGCCTTGTTGAAACAGAAACAAGGGGTTCAATATGCTCAATATCCACTTCTTTTAATTGTTCGACCCAATCTAAAATACCGGCAATATCGGTCATAAACTTTTGTTGTTGATCTTCCGGTAAACGAAGACGAGCCAATTTAGATATGTTTTGAATGGTTGTTTCATTAAAACTCATAACTTTCACTCTTTCAGTTTGTATCTCAAACATCAGACGAGATTATGTGATGTATTGATGTTTGTATTTTTCACTATTACGGGTTTCAAAATGCCTTTTTTTCAAAAAAAAGTCAAGGAAAATCATTTTTTTCTGTTATTTTATTTTTATTTGGATTATGATAAAAAAAACATGTAAAAGCAGGATAAAGAGGACGAGAATGCGTGAACCTATTTTAAAAGCCGTTGCCATGCCTCCACGTGTTTTTTGGGCGCCCATGATACCGGCAATTGCCAATTTTGCCGTACAGGCTCCTATTATGTTCATGTGGATTGCCGCCGGTCAAAATCCGATTTTTTTTATCGGAACCATTTTAATAGTTCATGTTATTATTATTATTTACAGTGTTCGAGAACCACATCTCTCTAACATGATGAAAGCGGCGGGTCCGTTATCTACGCCCTCCAAAAATGTTTATCCGTCTCGGGGAAATAAATTAGCGCCCTAAGGAGGAAGAAGTGTTTTCTTTTTTAATGTTAAAAAATTATTTAATCAGGTAAGGATGCGAGAATGAATGAAATAGCGGTTGATATGGGTGTTATGGATATGTTGTTGCAAAGTGCCAGCTCATTTTCAACAATAGTGGCTGTTATCGGTGTACTTGCCGCTATGTTGATTATGTCTGTTTTTGTGACAAAGCTGGGAGATATTATTCTCCCCAAACCTCGTGAAACAAGAGTTTCCGATTTTTTACCCTTTAGCCGATTGGATGAAGACGGAGCGACCATTCATTTACGTAATAATTCTTTAGCGCGTGTTTTTGAGGTGAAAGGAGCCGATACCACATTACTTTTACCGGAGGAACGTGCTGCGTTAGCTGATGCTCGCAAACAATGGATTGATTCCATGGCGGAGCTTGAGATTGTTTCTCGAGTAATTACTATTCGTGAAAAAGTTCCATTACATGAGGATAAACTCTATAAAGACAGCAAATTACTTCAGGCCATTTCAACACGTTGGATTGAAAGTTTGCACCGTATTTTCAGAAACAAGCATTACATTATTTTATCCGTCAATGATAGAAAAACGGCAATGAAAGATCTTCAACAGGCCTCAAACGCATTGACATCTATTTTAGATATGTATGAGCCCGTCCTTATTTCCGAAAAAACACCTCATAAACATCAAGATAAAAGTCCGTTTTGGGTTTTTGCTCAGTTGGCCAGCCCTTTATCGAATCCGAAACCCCTTATTAACGGAGAGCAAGGGGATTATTTGAATGCATTATTGACAGGGGATTATATCCATTTTACAAAAGACGAGGGGATTATTAAGTTTTTTTCGGGTGATCGTGAAAAATTGGCTATCTGTATGGGCATTCGAAAACCGGGAGATTTTATGGATGAACAAATGGTGGCCGATATTATCAGTATCGACTGCGAATTAAACGTCATCCACAATATCAAATCAATTCCTCACGTCAAAGCAAACTTCTTACTTATTCAACAAAGGCGTATGGCTTATTTAACCACTTTTTCTCAGAATGTTCAGGCACAATATAACACGGCATTGGAGTGGATGGATCAGTCAGATGCTGATGGACAAACCCTTAATGAGTATGCTATGTCAGTCTTTATTTTTGGTGACTCTAAAGAGGAGCTTCAATTTGGACAAGAAGAGGTTGAAAAAATTTGTCGGTTGCATAATGTGACGCCGGTTCGAGATGGTTGGGCAGCACAAGCTGTTTTCTTTTCTCAATTTCCGACATACGAAGTTTATCCGAGAACATTTATGTATCTGTCTCGTGTTGTTGCTTGCGGTATTTGTATTGATAAAACGGCAGAGGGTCGTCAAAAATCTGATTGGGGTAATGTTCCTCTTTCTTATTTTCGGACCATTACCGGAACAGCATATGCTTTTCAATTCCATGTTTCGGAAGAACCGTATGCCGTTGCCCATACCGCTTTAATTGGACCAACCGGTCAAGGTAAGACAACCTTTTTCTCGTTTATGGCTGGACAATCCATGAGAATTCCGGACTTACATACTTATTTCTTTGATCGTAATAACGGTGCAAAAGTGTTCGCGTTAATGCAAGATGCTCCCTATGTTCGGTTTGATGGTGGTGCCGAATCGGTTTCTTTGAATCCGTTTGCCGTTCCGGATACATCTGATAACAGAGCTTTTTTAAGAACATGGGTACGGGATATTACAGGGGGAACAGATGCTATTTCCGAACAGGAAATCGCTCGTGCCGTCACAACAGCATTTGAATACTTAGATCCCAGTGAACGACTTCTTAAAAACTTATATAAGAGTTGTTTTTCTCCAAATGGATTTATGCGTAGAGAATTGTTCCGCTGGGTGAATGATGATCAGTATGGTCGTATTTTTAACTCCGTAACGGATAATTTGGATTTATCCAGTCGATACATGGCTTTTGATTTTACGACTATTTTCCAAGATAGCGTTTTAGCACCGGCCGTTATCAGTTATGTTATGCACAGGATTCACACATTAGCAACCGCCATGGGGACACCCTCTTTGATCATGATCGATGAAACTGCGCCGATGTTGGAACACCCCATGTTTAAAGAAAGTTTTATTGTCGGACTGAGAGAAGGGCGAAAGAAACGACAAGCATTCTTGTGTGCCTTCCAGCAACCCCGCTTTTTAGATGACAATGGGTTGGGGGATGTGATTCGCGGTCAGTGTCAAACCGTTATTTTCTTCCGTAATCCGCAAGCCAATCCATCGGATTATGCCACATGGAATTTAACGCCTCGAGAAATGAACTTTATTATGGGAAAAGAATTTGCAGACAGAAAATATGCTATTTTAGTTTCTCGACCGGCCATTCATGAGTCTGTTATTTTGGATGTTGATTTGAGCGGTTTAGGACCGTATTTAAAGGTTTATTCATCCGGAAATAAAAATGTTTTGCTGGCAGAACAGCTTTCTAGACAGTTGAATGATACAGATGCCCTTGTTCAAGCGTACTTGGATAGAGCCTAAAAAAGAAGATTTTTTATAAATCCATAAAAATTTTAAGAAGAGGAGATTTGAATAAAGCTTCCTTTAGCTTTTCGTCTTGACAGGATATTTTAAAGATTTTAGAATACCACCTATTGTTTTATATTAAGAAAGGAATTTATTATGCATCCTTGGCATCAGGTTAAACATTATGACGCATTTCCGGATATCGTGCCGGCTATTATTGAGGTTCCGAAAGGGGCCCAGATTAAGTATGAGCTCGATAAAAAAAGCGGATTGGTTAAAGTTGATCGAATTTTATATTCTTCTGTTCATTATCCGGCAAACTACGGTTTTATTCCACAAACATATGGAGAGGATAATGATCCGTTGGATATATTGGTTTTGGGTCAAGTTCCGGTCTGTCCGCTTTGTATTATGAGAGCCCGTCCGATTGGTGTTATTAAAATGATTGATAACGGTGAAGCGGATGACAAGATTATTGCGATTCATGAAGATGATCCTGAATACAACGGATATACCCATATTGATCAATTACCGCCTCATATTCTCAAAATTTTGCAACGCTTTTTTGAAGATTACAAGGTTTTGGAACAAAAAGAAGTTAAAATTGAGACATTTTTAGGCCCGATAGAAGCTAAGGATTTAATTCGTCAAGCCGTTCGTTTATACGAAAATGTCAAAACAACGCTACCCGGATATACTGAATGAGTTTATTTTCTTGTTATTTAAAAACCGGTTTGGATTTTCCGTCTGAGTACACGAATTTATTTTTTGATTTGTGGGGTGTTTTATGGGATGGGAATCAATTTTATCCTTATGTTCTTGATACTCTTAAGGAGTTGAAAGCGGTTGGAAAGCATATTTACATTTTATCGAATTCAACCGAATTATCTGCTTATTCAATTCCTCAAAAAGAAAAAAAAGGATTGATTTTGGGTGTTCATTACGATGATTATATCACGTCCGGAGATGCCTGTCGTTTTATGATTCAAGAAGGACTATTTGAGCAATTGACATCTTTGAAAAAACCGGCTTGTTATACAGTCGGACGGTCGAATCTCGCATTGTTTAAGGAGACTTCCATTCGATCTGTTAAAGATGTTTCAAGAGCAGATATTATTTATTTGAGCGGTTTGGATTTGAATGGCGTGGCCGTGACAACGATTGACCCGTTTATTCCGTTTATGCGAGAGGCTCTCGAAAAAAAATTACCGGCTGTTTGTGCCAATCCGGATTATACATATATGAAGGGGGACGAATCTTTTCCGGCTAACGGTGCTCTCGGAAAGTGGTATGAAGAAAATGGGGGGCACGTTTGTTGGATCGGAAAGCCGTATGCAAATATTTATCGGTATGTTTTTCAACGAACAAAAGCAAATCCTCAAATTTCTTTAATGATTGGCGATACGCTCCGAACAGATATTGAGGGCGGGAAAAACGCCGGCATGAAGACTGTTTTAGTCACACATACGGGAGTGGTTTCCTGCTTGTTAAAAAAAGGAGAAAAAATAGCCGATCTTTTGGCAGAACATCATATGGGCAATCCGGATTATATTTTGGAAGTCGTCGGTGATGTGAATGCTAGAATATCCGCTTAAGAGAAAGGAGAAAAAATGTTTCAACTTCATCCGGCTTTACAAAAAAAAGATTATGTTTGCGATCTTCCGTTTTGTAAGGTTTTGTTTGAGGATAATGCGAATTGTCCATGGATTTTTTTGGTTCCTAAAAAAGAAAATGTTCGAAATATGTTGGATTTGACAACAGAAGAACGCCTTGTTTTGATGAAGGAAATTGAGATAGCGGAGAAAGTTATGACACGCCTTTTTAATCCGGATCAAACAAATGTGGCAATGATTGGAAACATGACGCCTCAACTGCATGTACATGTTATTTGTCGTTATCAAACAGATGCCTGTTGGCCGGGGACGGTTTGGGGAGTTCCCGGGATTCCTTATTTAGGGGATTCAAAGAAAGCAATTATTGAAAAGATCAGAAAGGAATTTGAGTTATGTCTAAAGTAGCTGTTTTAATCCCAACTCGTTTAAAATCAACGCGGTTGCCAAACAAACCGTTAGCGATAATCAACGGAAAGCCCCTCATTCAACATGTGTACGAGCATGCGATTCAGGTTCATCCGGCGGAAGATGTTTATATTGCAGCGGGAGATCAAGAGATTATTGATGTGGCTCAAAATTTTGGGGCTCGGTGTGTTTTGACGGATCCATCTCTTCCATCCGGTACGGATCGAATTGCGGCAGCCCTTCGTGAGATTGATCCAACGGGTAAAAAATATGATATTGCTGTTAGTTTTCAAGGGGACGGAATTAATGTGGATCCTAAATTAAATCTGCAATTGGTTGATATTATGAAAAAAACAGGTGCAGATATTGTGACGGTCGGAATGAAAATAACAGATTCTAATGAGATTCAAGATCCGGCTCATGTTAAAATTGCTATGGGATTGAGAGAAGGCGAGAATTTTGGTCGGGCTCTTTATTTTTCAAGAAGTCCGGTTCCGTTCAATCGGGATGATGTTCCGGAATATCATTTTGCGTATTGGCATATCGGGATTTATGTCTATCGAACGGAAGCTCTTAAAAAGTTTGTTTCTTATCCGGTTGGTGTTTTGGAGAATATTGAGAAATTGGAACAATTAAGAGCATTGGAAAACGGAATGAGCATATATGCCTTGGTTGTTCCCAGTGTTAAATTGATTGAAGAAGCTCCGGCGGATGTCAATACACCCGAGGAACTGTCGGAAGCACAGCAATTTTTATTTTGATGTGAACCCAACAAAAAAAGAGGTTTAATAACCTCTTTTTTTATCTCAAAACGCCGAAGAAAACAGCTACTTTAAAACGCAATAATTTCCATCGAGTTTTCGCTGATCGGCACATTCATAACAAGCATCTGTCATATTGCTGACAGGCACTCTTGTTTCCGTGTCACACGGATAGCACTTGTTATCTGATCCCCTAAGCAGTGAATCCCCCGAACATTTTGGAACACAATAATTGTTATACAAATTTCTTGTATCCGGACATTGGTCACAGCTCTCATGAGAAACAAAGGTTACATCAATATTTTTTTCTTCATCACAGGAATAGCATTTACCATCACTTC
>CASECF010000005.1 GCA_949286245.1 uncultured Alphaproteobacteria bacterium | reverse complement strand
AACAAGTCTTTTAACATCTCTCGCCTCCCAAACTGTTTCAAAAAAAGGATCCTTTTTTTGAAACAGATTTTTTATTAAAAAAGACTTGATTTTTCAGTATCCTTTGGTGTATAAAAAAAACGATCCTTTTTTTGCGACAGTTAAAATAGTAAGAATTGTTTAATTTTAAAACGTTCTCCATAGAAATATCCTCAACTATTTTTCTAAGAAACAGCTTTTCCTTATCTTCCGGAATATCAAACAAACCAAATCATAAAAAATAATTTCTTTAATATAGATCCATCATAATTGTCATACATTCTAAAGGATCATTTCTTCTGATGAGTACTTCACACTCATCATTAAATGAAAACAACAGAACGCTCATATTCAAAAGCACTTTGCATAATGAATTTCAATCACAACATAAAAATCTTAAGTCTAAAATTCCTTAGTAAGGCAATGTTGTCTTTGGAGCCGAGGTTGTTTCCGGAGAAGAGCTCGTTTTTAATCCCGAGGTCGTCACCCAATCCATACTCGTTGTCTCCGGAGAAAAAAGTGCTCTCCTTCTATCGACAGAGAATAGGATATGAACCAGCGGAATACATCATATATTTATCTATTTTTCCACTTTGGGGATCGTAGACAAAAGCCCCACAAGTTCCGGCTCGATCACCTGTGGTAATAAACCCATATACTGTTTCATAATTATCTCTTAAAAAGTCTTTATTCTCAAGAAGCTCCGATCGGGAGGGTAATTGTTTCCCGATTGAGGCGCACAAATCCTTGGCTGAATACCATGTTGTTCCGCCATTATCAACTACAGACCAGCCAAGCTCTTCCAACTTACTAACCGATCCAATATTTCTACATCCTGTGTTTTGATAATTCGTACCGGTACACTCGTCATATCCAATGCCAGCACAAAACTTATTGGCACCACAATCTTGGTAGGAACGGCATGCCACACAGGTTCCGGAACGCGTATCACAAACAGGTTTTTGAGGATCACTCACACAGTCTGCGTCAGACGTACAACTTGGTTGGACACAAGAGAAGTGATAGTTCATATCAGTTATATTATTTTGACAGACTTCACCTTCATTGCAACAATACTCTCCGCAAGGCGTGCGAGAAGCCGGACAATAAATACATTGAGTATTAGCCCAGACATTATCTCCGTAACTGAGAGCCCCATCGGAGCATTTTGTACAAGCATCAGAAAGATCGGAATTGGTAATTTCAATAACCTCTCCTTCTTTTGGACAAGTAGCACATCCGCTTCCGGTTGTAAACTGTCCTGCTGGACATGTTTCTAAAACGCACTGTTCTTGATCCCAATCCCAAAAAAAGCCGTCTTCACATGAGGGGGTATCCATCCAATCTTCTGGAAGTTCCGGATCTTCCGATCCACTATCAGATCCTCCCGTCTCTCCGTCACCGCATGCGTCTCCTTCACAAGGAGTGAGTGTTTTATAAAACTCAAATGCCATCACATTATTTCCGGACGAACAAACTTGACTGCTACTGAGCCCCTCAACAAAGTCACCCTTCTCCCAAAAAACAACATTGTTGATTGTCATTGTCGTTGGGGCTTTCCAACCCAACTCCAAAATTTGTCTACAAACAGTGTCCGGAACTCGCCCTATCTCCAAGACAAAATACCCAATATATTCATTATTGTATCCTCTCAGTGAATAATTAAATTTTGTCTCACTGGGCAAACTATCAAATTTGGCAATTGCATTCCGATATCGCATCATCGGTGTCGCCACATTAACTGAGTGAATATTTAATTCGTTAATTGTCTCATTGGCACG
Organism: uncultured Alphaproteobacteria bacterium; assembly: GCA_949286245.1. Lineage (GTDB taxonomy): Bacteria > Pseudomonadota > Alphaproteobacteria > CAAHEQ01 > UBA3637 > CALXPF01. The sequence continues at coordinate 20,203 of CASECF010000005.1, read as the reverse complement.
ATAGCGATCTAAAGCAAATCGATACCCCACAATTCCTCCGATAGATAACAATCCGGCAATTACTAAAACACCGATCGTTTCTATCATGGATCGACCGGATTCACCCCTTTTAAATATCGACAACCTTCTTGAAAACATATCTTTCTCCCCATCAACATAAGTTACGCATAATCGGTTGAATTATATAAGAACTTATTTTTATTTTCAAGATATTTTACCACACTTTGCTTTATCTTATTAAAATAATCTCACTCCCGTTGTATCCAAGAAGAAATCTTAATACTCCCCAAATAAAATCCGGCTAACAAAAACGGAACAAAAAAATACAAGATTCTAAAAATAAGCAACGCCGCCAAAATGCCCCCCTTTTCTTGAAGAGTATGCGGATATAAATATAAAACAATACTTTCAAAAACACCTAATCCGCCCGGAACTTGAGTCATCAATCCCAAAATCTGAGCCACAAAAAAGACGATAAACATTTCACCGATCGACGCATCCACATAAAATCTAAAAATCGAATAAAAAACACAAAAAACCAACAAATTATCTAAAAGGGAAATCCCTATCTGTGAACAAGTCATTGACACAGAAGGCGAAACCAATCGATATCCTTTAATTCGGATCGAGCGTGTCTTATAAACAACAAAATAACAATAGGCAATCAATGAAAAAACAACCAAAACCCCTCCACCGTACAAAATATGTAAAGAAGGATATTGATCTAAAATCCCGACAAACAATTCCAATCCTAAAGCCAGAATATAAACAAGTCCCATACCGATCAAAATCGTCACCGTTTCAAAGCTCATCAACGTTAAAAGATCACCTTTTTTTAACCCATTTTGGCCATATAAAAAATATCGAACAGAGCCTCCCACCATATAGGTATGTCCCGTTGTATTACTGATTCCAAACGCCGTACAAGCCGTTTTTAAAACAGTTTTATAAGGTAAATACCTTTGAATATACCGAAATCCCAAAAGATCATATCCCGACAAAACCAAATAATCCAAACAGATTATTCCTAAAGTTAACCCCAAAATCCAAAATGGTGTCTCCTCTAACAAATGAATGACATGATCCAAACCAACTCGCTCAACCTCTTTGGCGATCAATAAAACCGCAACACCAAAGAAAAAAATACCAATCAGCTGAACCAGTCGATCAATCATCCCCCACTCCTAAAACATAAAGGTGGCTCGCAAAGACGTCACGGTCGCCGTGCTCTGTTCCGTATCAGCTCCCGGATTGAGATAGAATTGTATATCCGGTGTCAATATCATAAATTCCGACAGGCCGAAAGACCAATACGCCTCCACAACATTTTCATAAGCTCTTGTTCCTTCCCCGTTCACTTTTTTATTGAGCTTATTAAACGTTGCGGCTAATCCGATTTGATCCAAACTGTTGCGATGAAACGGGTTGTTATACACACCGCCAATGACATAGGACTGCTGAATACTGTTTAAAGAATGACTGGCCCCGTTAATACGGGCAAACACCCCAAACTGCCCAATGTTTTGAGACAGATTTAAACTCCATCCGTTACTGTTTTGCGGTTGTTCCGGAACACTGGGCTGATTATAGAGCAACAAGCTGTATTCTCCCATTCCCCACCCTTCAATCGTTGGCGTAAAACTGACACTTCCAAAACTCGTAAATCTTTTTTGATCAAACTGATCCGTTGTAATACGAGAGCCGGAAATGTTATGGGCATCTTGAAAACCGAATGATATACTCCACAAATCGTTTGGCGTCATTGTCACAAAAGCACCCAAACTCGCACTCGGGTAGACATCACTGCCATTTTGCGATAAAGCATCGTTGATAAAGTTAATCTGTTGATTACTGTCATACGCCGTTCCGTCAAAATTATAGATCGGAAATTGACCAGCCGTCACGGATAACCAATTAAGAGACCCCGGGAGTTGATAGGTAAAACTGAGTTGATCAAAATAATTAGCATTTTCCGGATAATCATTAACGGGATTGATCACAGAAATTCGATCTGCCAATGTATTTGCATTCATCCCCCAATATCGAACCGCCGTATAAGCCAGTTGCATAGAACCGGATCCATACGTATCAGATTGGAACATATCCCAATTAACCGTTCCGTAATACTGGCTCTGCCAAGGGGTCCCTTTCCCGTTCGGTGCCCCTCTTTGTCCCAAAAATGAAACATCAATCGTGTAGCTCAGCCCTGTTTCTTGTTCTAATCTTTCCTTAAACAAGCTATATTTCTTGGCTAAACTTTCTGCTTCTGCCGATCTTAATCGGGAATGCGTATGTTCCTGACGCATTTCCACCTCTTTTCGGGAAGAAGATGAAGAACCCGTTTGATCATCTATCGGACCGGCAAACACATTTCCCGTACTCAACATCAAAAAAAAGACGGCGCATAAAAATCGACTCTGTTTCATAAATATCTCCTCATTAGCAAGATATCCTTTAAATAGAGCATCTCTCTTCGCTTTTAAAGGTATTCTAAAGACGAGGTCTTTTATGATACATTCCAATCAATTTTATTGAAACAATGTCCCCAATATCCCAGGAGCAATGGAGGTTAACGGATTAAATTGAACTTGCGGATGAGAGGGTGTTCCCTTGACTTCATATTTCACGCCGACCAATCCTCCGCCGACACCGTCTTTAAATAAGCCACCGATAACGGGAAGTCTCCCCGGCAAACTATTGATGGCATATGCCGGAATAACTGAACCGCTTAAATCCAATGAAGATAAGCCTATTCGACCACGAAAAGTGAGACCTAATGTCGTTCCGTAAGCGACACTGTCCGATAAATACATTGTCTGATACGGCGTTATTTCAAACGGTATTTGAGCCTTTTTAAATGCAAGCGGTTTCCCTCTTATCCCATCCACAATACCTAAAATCGTCACGGCTTGAATAATAAAACCGGGATCCTTTAAATCAAATTGGCGAACATCTATCATCCCATGGAAGCCACCGGAAGAAGGTTGAATTGCCTGAATATTTAATTTCCCGCCGAAAAATCTTTCCGTCACACCCAATCTGGATAACAAATCACCCAAATTATCCGTAGAGCCGGTCAACATTTTGCGTCCCTGCTCATATACAATACGCAATGGGCTTTTTGCATCTGTCTCAACAATAAATTCTTTCCAAAAATATCCCTGACGATTGAGTTTTAAAACAACATTCTTAAGTGGCTTATTTGCTACCATTAGAAGCTGATCTAATATAATATCCGCCTCAAAATCAGGTGGTGCAATTTGCACATTCGGTATCTGAGAGGCCCCTTGCTTCTCTTCTTTATCATTTTCAGCAGTATTCTTCAAACAAGGCATATCAAAAAGATCCGTTAAATTTAATGATTTTCCCTTTAGTTGAAGCTTCATACTACCGTCATTTTTCCTCAAAAACGATCCGCTCAGTTGATTAAAGGGGGCTTTGACCTCATGAAGGGAGAGCAAAAAATTCTCCCTCAAATCTAAGCCGGCATCGACAATAACCGCCTCTTGATCTGCCGTTAATCGGGCAGAAAATTCCTCCAATTTATTTTGATCCGAAAGAGTTGCCTTAAACAACAAAATTCCCGAAACCCCTTTATCTTTCGTATAAGAAATCGGATAAAGTCTCAATACTCCCTTTGTCAAATCAGCTTGTCCTTCTATCGTTGTCCGATGTTGAAAATCCTTCATGATCTTCGTTTGAAGATTAAAAGATCCTTCGTAATATCCATCGCTTTCCGGAACAAGCTGTTTCAGTTGTTCGTGATCCAACGTTCCTTTTAATTCATAAAGACTTTGAATTGTGCTGTCCGCCGTTTTTTGAAATGTCTCATTCCAACTCAGTTCCACGGGAATCGATTTTATCATCGCCGGTCCTTTTAACTGAAGTCCTTTATTTTGAACCGTGAGTGAAAAATCACCTTGTTCCACGGCCGTATCCGGCAGAGGCGTCGGGAAAACTCCATCTTGAATATGAGCGTCAACAAAAACCCGAACCTGATCCGGTGTTAACGCTTCAATGAGTGGAAATTTTAAATTCAAAGAAACCGTCCCCGTTCCACCAACCTGTTTCGCAGAAAGGCCAAATTCCTGAGCAAACTCCAAGGGTGGGTAAGAAATTAACTCGATCGCATCGGAAACCGGACCCGCTGTTTCGAGTGTAATATTGGCTTTTGAGATATCTTCTTGTAATTCCGTCAATAAAACATCCGCTTTTACCAATCGAGTGTCTTTTAAAAGACCCGTATTTGCAAAAATCTCCACCTTATCCGGATACAGCAAGACCGTACCCCCCGTCTTCTCAACAACAGGCATTTCCTCCAAAAATCGAACGGAAACACCTTCAAAAGAAACCTTTCCGAACAAATCAACCAATTCCGCTCCTTGAAAATAAAGTGTAAAGTCCGAAACAGGAGCTTCCCCTTTCGATAAATTTTTCCGTACCCATTCATGAGCGTCCGGACCCAATGCCGATGGCCAAACTGAAGGAACTTCTTCCATCGGAACCGATAAAACCCGAGCCTTTAAAACACTTTTAATTTGAGATAAATCTCCCGTATCTAAAAACGATCCTAATCCATCAACATCTAACTGAACGGTTGCATTTATTCCTGTTGCCAACTCAATTCGAGATTGTTTCAATTGAAAACTTTCCAACCCTGACGTCCCCTCTCCCTTTAATAAGAGAGACTTAACCGGATACATATTGGTCAGAGGAGCCGGCAAATTCACGGTTCCGCCTTTTTGAGATTCAATTTGAACCGTTAAAGCAGTCAAACCTTTCCTAATTTGCTCCATCCCTTGCGACAGATCGATTTCTCCTTCCACTCGCCCTTTCAAAACCAATTGTAAATCTCGAAACAGGGGATCTAAGCGAACCAAATGGGATAGATCCAGTTGCTGAAATGTGACCTCAAAAGAGCCTTTTCGAGTAAACCTGTTCAAACGAGCGTTCAGCGTCATTTCTATTTCTTCTTGATCAAGCAAAATTTTAATATCCGATCTCAACACACGGTTTCTAAAGCCCTCTCGCGACCATAATAAATCAATTTGCGGAAAGACAATCTGACGATTAAATTTTTGATCATCCAAAACAATCGTCGCTTGATCCAATTCCAATCGCCCGAACTCTTGTAAAAAATGAATGAGTTGATCAACATCCTGAACTAAAATTCCTTCCGAGACGCTTTTAGTCTCTTTCTGAACAAGTGGTTCTTTTATTTTTTGCTCAATTTGATCCAATCCTTTTACGGCCTCCATCGCTGTTTGCCGTGCCTCTTGAATCAACGGAGTTTCTGAGGTGTTTGTAGTATGATCATCCGCCAACAGATGATCGTGTATGGCTTTATCTTGAATTAAAATTCGCCCATCCGGATTGATAATCGCCCGCAATACCGCTTTTTGAATCATAACGTTTGTCGGCATATAATTAAATGCCAAAAGATGTCTGAGCCCGTAAGAAATCTCAACATGCGGTAAATCCAATAAAACACTCCCGTTTTCTTTCAAGACGGTCAATCCCTCAATATCAATATGCAACAACCCGCTTTTTCGTTTTTCCGCCTTCAAATAAATGCGATCCGTTCGAATGGTCAAACCTGACTCTTTGGGGATAAAATAATGAGTCAACTCCGGAACCAAAAAATCCAAATTAAGAGGCTCAACACTTAGTCGCCAAAACAACAATCCAAGCAAAACAATTACAAGAGCTAAAAAAATTTCTATGCTCACAACAACCGTCTTAATCGTTCGTTTGGATATATGAAAAATTTTTTTATACGGCATAATAATTCTCTCCCCCGCCCAGTATAGTTAAAACGCCATAACAAATCAAGCCCGATAAAAGCGGAGCCAAAATCCATGAGAGGACAATAGCCCCTAAAATTTGTGTCTTTAACCCATATCCTCCTTTAGCAAAAGAAATCCCGACAATCGATCCCACAACCGCATTTGATAACGGAACGGGAACCAAGGGGAACGAAGGAAGAGATAACCCTTCTAAAAAAGAAGAAATCTGTTCGCTGGAAAATAAAAACAAAATAAACGCACCCGTAAATACGGCGATTAACGCCTCAATTGGTGATAACGGAAACAAATCTCTGGAAATCGTTTGGATGACACGCCGATCCGCCTGAAAAAATCCCAGACTGACTGATACCGCAACAAGAAACATCAAAAAAACAGACGGCATGATATCGCTATCCACAAACGGTCCTGCAATTCCCGCAATATTATTGGCTCCAACCGCATAGGCCGCAAAACAACCAGCTACAATCAATGAAAAACGAACGTATTGATCCCGATATAAAATCCCAATCGGATGTATTCGTAAATATACTTTAACTCCCTTAAAAAATAAAAAACCAATAACCCCCGCCAAAATAGGAATATAAAACCATGCCGAGACCGTCTGTCGAACCAAATCCATCGGCAAATCTGCCCCCTGATATATCCCAAAACCAATCATGGCTCCCAAAGACGTTTGCGTAATAGAAACCGGTATTTTTAAATAAGTTAATCCATACAAAACCAGTCCGGCCGACAACGTCACCGTAAAAGCATCTTGAATATTCGTCAACGAAGCAAAACTTGTCACCGTCTCCAATGTGCCATATCCACTGATAAAGACACCCAAAAATAAAAAACAGATCGATAAAATAACCGCCTTTCGGAACGAAACCATTCGCGTCCCTAATGCAACACCGAATAAATTACATAAATTATTGCGTCCGAGTGACCATCCTAAAAATATAATTGCAATAACGGATAAAGTAATCATAACGTATGTTTCACCGACATAATAATCAATCCGTCCGCCGTATCCTCAGCCATATCGGAAATCTTCTCAATACCGTAAATAAATTGTTTCAGCTGTAATTGACGTGCCAGTGATAAAGAAGACTGAAAAACAATTTTTTTAAGCTCAACCGCTTCCAAATCAACCTGATGTTCCAAAACATACACCTTTTGAACAAACCGATTCACGTCCTGACCTGAAAAAAAAGCCTTAACCCCATCAATCAATGTGGACACACAATCTAAATTCGTTTGAATCATGTTTGTTAATCCTGCTTTTAAAGAAGACGGAATTTTTGTCTGCTCAACGGATAATAAAATCAAATCATCTTCATATTTGTTGATAATATGGTCACACCCCTCTAACAACTTCAAAATATCCGAACGCATATCCGGTAAAATCATGTGAGCATAAAGCTGATTTGCGATATCTCGTCTTAAAGAGTCATTTTTGGCTTCAAATGAGCTGACTTGATCCTTCAAAGCCGAAAACCCCTCTTTGACACCTTCTTGAAAATAACAAGACATTGCCTTTGAAAATAAAAATCCGCCTTGAATAATATTTAATAAAAAATCTGTTATCTGAATTTCTAAAGCTCGCGTCTTTTTAAATAAAACAAACGAGGGTTGTTCCGAAATCATCAAATGCTCTTTAAAAGGATCTTTTCCCTGTGGCTCTTGCGTCTCATCTTGGCTCATCTGCTCCCTCCTTTGTTGATCGAGATAATTGTGCCAATGAGGCACGCATAAACTCATTCAAAGAACCATCTAAAACACCCCCCGTATCCGATGTTTCATAACCGGTTCTTAAATCTTTAACAAGTTGATAGGGTTGCAAAACATAAGACCGAATTTGATTACCCCATCCGTTATCGCCCTTAGACGCATCCAACGCACCTTGAGCTTCTCGTCTTTTTTGCATTTCTCTTTCATACAAACGAGATCGAAGCATATTCCACGCCTCGTCTTTATTTTGAAACTGTGATCGACCCGTCTGACTTTGTACAACAATTCCGGTCGGCAAGTGTGTAATTCGAACGGCACTTTCCGTTCTGTTAATATGCTGTCCGCCGGCACCGGATGCTCGAAACACATCAATTCGACAATCTGCCGGATTGATGTCTATTTGAATACTGTCATCTATAACCGGATAAACACCGACAGAGGCAAAACTCGTGTGTCTTCTGGCATTTGAATCAAACGGAGAAATACGAACCAATCGATGAACACCGCTCTCAAATTTAAGCCAGCCATAGGCATTTAATCCCATTATTTTTAATGTTGCCGATTTAATACCGGCTTCTTCTCCGACACTTTCTTCCAATTCAATAACTCGATACCCGTTCTGCTCTGCCCAACGAGTATACATCCGTCTCAACATATCGGCCCAATCTTGAGATTCGGTTCCGCCGGCGCCTGCATGTATTTCCAAAAAGGCATCATTCTTATCTGCCGGTTCACTCAATAAACTCTCTAATTCTTTTTCTGCCAAAACCGGTTCTAACTTTTGGAAACTCTCTTCCGCCTCCGCCAACAAATCCGGCTCATTTTCACTCTCTGCCAACAAAATGAGTTCATACCCATCCGTTATTTGTCTTTCTAACTCAGAAATTTCATCTATTTTATCGGCAAGAGTCGTACGCTCACTCATCAATTTTTGCGCACGTACGGGATCATCCCACAAATGAGGATCTTCCGTCAGAGAATCCAACTCCTCTTTTCTTAATAGAGCGTTAGCCCAGTCAAAGACGCTCCTTCAGCAGATTAACTGCTTGTCTATAGTTATCAAAAAGAGTACTTATTTCCGCTTTCATTTTTCTTTCCTTTTTTCGTTAATACAAGATAATCTCAGTTAATACAAAATAATCTCTCATTTTTTGTGAAGACGTGATCATCCGTCATTTGTGTCATACACGGTTTTCTAATACAACCCTCCCATATCCGGCATACCGTCATCCGCTTGTATTGTAATATCCTCTCCCAAAATTTGTCCCTGCTTTGATAAATCCGTATCCGTCCGGAAAGCTTCTAAAATAACATCTTGATCTCCCATTTGAGCCGGCAATCCCGTTTGAGCATTCACCCGAACCAAACGAACCCCGTCCGGTATTCGAAACGGAATATCCGGTTGATCTTTTAAAGCCTCAGCCATAAAATCACGGAAAATCGGTCCCGAAACAACACCCCCCGTATCATTAGGGCCCAACGTTCGAGGGGTATCAAAACCAACCCAAACGCCCACGACCAGATCCGGAGAAAATCCGATAAACCAAGCATCCAAGCTATCATTACTCGTTCCGCTTTTTGCTCCCAGTGTTCTCTTAAGAGATTTAGCAATCCGACCGGTTCCACGCTGAACAACTCCGGACAAAATATTAACCATCTGGTAGGCACTGACCGGATCTTCAATTTGGGGTCTTTCATCCGGAATAACCGGCAAAATTTCGGGAGAAGCCTCTTCTCCGATACACCCGACACACAATCGATTATCGTGTTTATAGACCGTCTTTCCATCCCGATCTTGTATACGGTCAATCAAATTCGGTGTCACCTGTTTTCCGCCGTTAACCAACGCAGCATATGCCGTTGTTAATCTCATCAATGTTGTTTCTCCCGAACCCAATGCCGAAGACAAAACCGGCTCCAATCGGTCAGAAATACCGAATTTTTTAGCATACTCAACAACTTTTTGTATACCGATGGCCTGAGCCAAACGAATGGTCATTAAGTTTCGAGATTTTTCCAATCCGACACGAAGGGTTGTCGGACCATAAAATATTTTACTGTAGTTTTTAGGCTTCCATTTCGTTCCGTCCGGTAAATTCATCACGATCGGTGCATCCAAAATTAAGCTGGACGGCGTGTATCCGGAATCAAGCGCTGCCAGATACACAAACGGCTTAAAAGAAGACCCCGGTTGCCGATAGGCCTGAATGGACCGATTAAACTGATTTTTATAAAATGAAAATCCGCCAACCATTGCCAAAACACGTCCCGTATGGGGATCCAATGCAACCAATGCCCCCTCCGCTTCCGGCATTTGTTGTAAATAATACACCGATCCTTTGTTGTCTTTGGGACTCACATAAATGATGTCTCCTTTTTTCAACACATCCGACATTTTTTTAACAGGTGTTGCACTAATTCGTCCCTTGTCCAAAGCCTTTCGAGCCCACGAAATAGTTGTGAGCAAAATACGACCGACAGACCCGTCCTTCAATTGAATTTGAGCCTCTTTTTCGGTCAGTCCCGTCACCAAAGCCAATTTCCATTCTTCCGGAATATAGGCAGGCATTTCTTTTTTTCTAAAAGTTTCTTTTCCTTCCGCCGTCAATTCAACATGAGAAACGGGGCCACGCCATCCATGGCGTTTATCGTATGATAACAAGCCATTTTGAAGGGCGGTCACGGCAGCTTTTTGTAAGGTCGGATCCAACGAAGTTCGAATGGATAAGCCCCCGTTATACATCGCTTCATCCCCATACCGTCCGGAAACAAACCGTCTGACCTCTTCGGCATAAAAGCCGGAATCTCTCAACAAATTTTTTTCCCTGCTCACCATCTGAAGCGGTTCTTGTTGTGCCTGAGCCGCCTGTCTATAGGTAATATACCCATCCTCAGCCATTCTCGTTAAAACCCAATTTCGGCGTGCAACAGCTGCATCATGCTTGCGAATAGGATGGTAATTATTCGGCGCTTTCGGTAAAGCAGCTAAATACGCCATTTCGGCCAAAGTGAGCTCATTCATCGATTTGTTGAAATAATTCAAACTGGCACTGGCCACTCCATAAGATCCGATCCCCAAATAAATTTCGTTCAAATATAACTCTAAAATATGATCTTTTGTGAAAGCCTGCTCCATTTTACGCGCCAATAAGGCTTCCTTAATTTTTCGAGAAATAGACTGCTCCGAACTTAATAAAAAGTTTTTAGCAACTTGCTGTGTGATCGTGGAAGCTCCAACATAGGGGCGATTTTTACCAATATTTTTGATATTAACAATAACCGCTCGTGCTATTCCGGTTAAATCGATCCCCCCATGCGTGTAAAAATTTTTATCTTCCGCCGACATGAAGGCTGCTCTTAAAAGAGGCGGAATTTGATCAACACTGACAAAAATTCTTTTTTCATTGGCGTATTCTGCCAATAGGGACCCATCATTGGCGTATAATCGACTGGTCACTTCCGGCTTATAAACCGCCAGTTGCTGATAATCCGGAAGTCCGACCGAATAATGCAACACGACAATAAATGCGACTGTAAAAATAAAAAAACAGCCGAAAAAAAAGAGACTGACCAAAGTTGATAATAGACGCATACACATTCCCTTCTAATTCATTTAAAGAGGATACCTGTTTTTAAAATAAAATTCAAGTTTTTCTTTATTTATTCATTTTTTAAATCTCGTTTTTAAATCTTGATGAGCCATTTTAATTTTTGACACAAATCTTAAACATATTGGCACAACACGCTCATAAGTTCCGAATAAGCAAAAATATCCTACTCTCAGAGTATGCTCTTTTGACGTCTCAAAGATAAACTAATAACGGACCTTCTTCTCGATTCATCTAGAACTGAGCAATCCACGGAACAGAAATCAAATCTGACAATAAACGAATTTGACCTTGGCCCACAATAACTTGCGTTTCACGATTGGAACGATCCAATCGGTAGAGTAATTCACAACATCGTTTGCACGGGGGAACAATCTTCCCGTCTCTTTGAACGGTGACGATCATATTCACATGAACTTCGTCATGTTTAATCATCTCAGCCAAAGCTGCGGTTTCGGCATAGAAGCCGACACTTCCGGACAACTCCAAAGAAACTCCCGTATAAAGATGTCCTTCTTTTGTTAACAAAACGCAAACCGTTTTCCCGATATTCACTTTTTTTCTATCCTGATAGGAACGGTTTTCTATCATCTTGATGGCTTCTTGAAACAACTCCTGCGGTGTCATGACTTCTCCTTTCTCTTTGTTAAGATACTCCCATTCTTCTTAAGGATCAAGAAAAAGAAGAGTTTTTTACGATTTTTTTATACCCGCTTCAGTAAAAAATTGACACCTCTTTCAAAAAAAGATATGTATAGAAAAAACAATAAAGGACTATGTTATGAAACTCGTTGTACAACGTGTCTTAAAAGCAACCGTTTCGGTTGATCAGGAAATTGTCGGATCTATCGATGGTGGACTATGCATATTTGTCGCAGTTGCTCCGACAGATACGCCTCAAACCATTTCTAAAATGGCTCAAAAGCTTTGTCATTTGAGAATTTTTTCCGATTCCGCCGGCAAGATGAATCTGTCTCTTTTGGATACAGGCGGAGAAGCTCTTATCATCTCTCAATTTACCTTGTTGGCCGATTGTCAAACAGGCAGACGTCCCTCTTTTACGGGAGCCGGAGACCCTGTTTTGGCAAAAGAGTTATACCTGCAATTTATTGAGCAGGTAAAATCTTTCGGAATCCCTGTTCAAACGGGAAGTTTCGGGGCGCATATGCTGGTTCGAATAGAAAACGACGGTCCGGCAACTTTCCTTTTGGAAAGTGCCTGAAGAATCAAAATTAAAGGAGTGACCATGAAACAAAAAAAATCATCCTGCAAACAAACACAAATGAACAAAGAAACAGATCCGTTGGCTCAAATGGTCGATGAAAATTTAAATCTTTCGCCCAAAAAACGAGCAACCTTTCTCAAACAAGCACACGCACTTCGTCGCAATTTAGCTCTCAGACAAAAACAACAAAAAGAAAGAGAAGAAACATGTACGCCTTCAAAATAAAGGGGGGGAACCAACTAACAGGTTCCGTCTCCGTCAAAGGAGCCAAAAACGCTATTTTACCCATTATGGCTGCCTCTTTGTTGACGGCAGAACCCCTCCATTTAAAAAACATTTCCTTTCTGTCCGATGTCAACACCATGAATGCCCTGTTAAGCAGTCTGGGTGTTTGTGTCAAAACAAATGCAGATGAATTGATTCTAACGGCCGATCATATCTCAAGTACAAAAGCGGCTTATGATTTTGTTTCTAAAATGCGAGCCTCCTTTTGGGTACTGGGACCGTTGTTGGCTCGTTTTCAAGAAGCGACCGTTTCCTTACCGGGAGGGTGTGCCATCGGCGCAAGACCGGTTGATTTATATTTAATGGCTTTAACCGAAATGGGTGCCGATATTCGCATCGAAAACGGTTATGTTATTGCAAAAGGGCCTCTTCATGGTGCCGAAATTTTCTTTCCGAAAGTATCTGTCGGAGCAACACATAACACGATTATGGCGGCCGTTTTAACGGCAGGTACAACCATTATTCACAATCCGGCATTGGAACCGGAAGTCATGGATTTAATTTCCGTTCTCAAAAAAATGGGGGCTCAAATTGAGGGGATCGGAACTAAAAAATTGATCATCCACGGGGTTTCAAAATTATCGGGAACAACCCATTCCGTCATTGCCGATCGCATTGAAACCGCCTCTTTTGTTATTGCCACCGCCATGACCAAAGGCAAAATTGAGATCAACGGCGGGAGACAAGATTTGATCGGCGCTGTTACGGATTTACTTCTGCCCAGCCAAATTTCGTTTCAACAAACAGACCATTCTCTGATTGTGGATGCGACAAACGCTTGCTTAAAATCAGTTCCGGTCATTACATCGGAATACCCCGGTTTTCCAACCGATGCCCAAGCCTTAATGACTTCTTTTTTAAGTATTTCGACCGGAGATGCTCGTGTCAGCGAACATATTTTTGAAAATCGGTTTATGCATATTCCCGAGCTTCAACGAATGGGGGCTCATATTGACATTATCGATGGTCATTCCGTTTTTATTCACGGCGTTCCCGAGTTATCGGGTGCAACGGTTATGGCATCTGATCTACGAGGCGGTGTCGGTTTGGTTTTGGCGGGACTGGTCGCCAAAGGGGAGACATTGGTCAAACGGATTTATCATATCGATCGAGGGTATTATCATCTGGAGGAGAAATTAACGCAATTGGGTGCCGATATTCGGCGCGTTCATCTGGACGATTAAATGAAAAACAGATTGTGTCCTTCCGACCATACACTGGTGTTCTACTCTTTTTTTAAAAATTTTGAGGATATTTTTAAAAATTTATTGTGTTTCGATCAAACAAACCGCTCGTTTAACGGGATCATATCCGAATGAAAGATGACCCGATTTCAGTTTGAGGGCTTTCTCTCCGAACAAATCCCGCCTCCAATCCTTTAGACAACGAGCGTTTTTTTCATCTTGGATCAATAAAATCAAATCATCCGTATCCGCAATCAGCCGAGACGCCACCCGCTCTTGATCCGCAACAATATTTAATAACAATTTCAATAATTCCATCAAATTTTTTTGGGACGGCTTCAGCTCTCTTTTTTTGATTTTTTTTGTATACAGCACCGGATCATCCGCAACGGCTTTTTGAATAACCGCAATCAATTCCGTTGCCTGAGACGATCGCTCATAATTTTGAGGGAGCCCTCTCATTTCCGATAACTTTTCAAGCGTTGTCGGGTGCAACGCTGCCAATTCCGTCAAAATATCGTCTTTTAAAATATGACGTCTCGGACGATTTTTTTCTTTTGCTTTGTTTTCCCGCCATATATACAGCTGTTCGTAAACATGAACCGGCAATGGCTTTGTTAAATGAGTTCGTATTTTTGTCAACAGATGAGACTCATCCGGATCATATGTTTGAGGATCGTTTAAAACGGAGAGCTCCGTTTCCAACCAAGAAAGCCGATTGGTTTTTTTTAACTCCTCTTGCATTTTTTCATAAATAACACACAAGTGCGTCACATCACACAGACCATATTCTTCCTGAAGTGATGTTAAGGGTCGACGAGACCAATCCGTAAATCGCTGACTTTTATCCAATGTAATACCGGTATATGCGTGAACAAGCTGTTGATAACTGACATTTTCGCCATACCCCAAAACCATCGCACCTATTTGCGTATCAAATAAGGGGGACGGGACATGACCGGTTAAATGGTAAAAAATTTCAATATCCTGACGAGCCGCATGAAAAACCTTAACAACATTTTTATCTTGCAATAAATCAAACAGAGGGGTTAAATCCATGTCCTTTGCAAGCGGATCAATACAATATGCCTCTCGTTCATTGGCAATTTGAACCAAACACAACACCGGATAAAATGTTTTTTCCCGAATAAACTCCGTATCAATCGTCATATACGACTGACGTTGAAAACTGTGGCAGACTTCTTTTAATTTTTGAGTTGTTTCAATAATCATGGGTTCATTATATCTTTTTTTCATTGCAACGCAAGTTTTTATTTTGTACACTTTCCTTATGAACCCATTGCTGACACATGATGTTTTGTTCCTGTTTAATCTCTTTGACGGTCATCTGCGATTGGTCGGCGGATGTGTACGGGATTTTTTGCTGGGCAGACCTTGTCATGATTTTGATTTATGCACCCCGCTCCATCCGGAGCATGTTTTATCTCTGTGTGAGACACATCAATTAAAAGCAATCCCGACCGGAATACGGCACGGTACAATCACGATTGTGATCAATAAAAACCCATATGAAATAACGACCTTAAGAAAAGACATTCAAACAGACGGTCGACATGCGCTTGTTTCTTTCACCGATTCTTATGAAGAAGATGCCAACAGGCGTGATTTTACGATCAATGCTCTTTATATGGATCAAGCAGGAACCGTTTTTGATTACGTTCACGGATTAAAAGATCTTAAAAATCGAACAATTCGGTTTATCGGTGATCCCTATCGGCGTATTCAAGAAGATTATTTACGCCTGTTACGATTTTTTCGTTTTTTTGCTCAGTTATCCCAACAAGGAGATCAACCGGATTCCAAGGGGCTAGTTGCCTCAATCGACTTGAAACAGGGACTTTTAAATGTTTCTCAAGAACGCAAAAGAGAGGAACTTTTAAAGATCATCGAAGCCCCCCAAAGTGAGCTGGTTTTAACGTTAATGAAAGAGCACGGCATTTTGGATTATTTATTACCGAAAGTTTATTTAACTGATTTTAAAAATCTGATACAGATATATCCAGAGGCCTCGATTTGGGAACGTTTATCCGTTTTGACAAACGGCGCCGATTTATCTTGCTTGAAACTCCCCAAAAAGAGTCTCAAATTACTTGATTTACTCAGTGAAAATCATCCACTTGGAAAGGATCCCGTCCAAGACGGTTTATATCGTAATCGGGTCGGAGAAACAATTTTTCGATTTCAATTGATCAAAAATCAGTTAAACGGAAATTTAACAACAGATCAGTGTACAATTATCCAAAATAAACGAATTCCCCCTTTTCCGATTTCAACAGCTGATCTGTTGGAATTGGGAATTCCGCAAGGACCCATTTTAGGAAAATTTATCAAACAAACTCGCCTCATCTGGGGAGAAATGGGTTTTCCGGCAGAAAAAAAACTTGTCATCGATCGATTAAAGCGATATACTGCTAGTAAGGAGAAGGAGAATTTATCATGAATAATGTCAATGAATCCGGTCGGAGTATGATGGAAATGCTTGGTGTTATTGCCATTATTTCCGTGATCACAATCGGAGCCATCACGGCTGTCGGTATTTCTAATGCTATGTATCGGGCAACTCTAACACAAGCAGAAGTAGAAGATATTGTTCGAGGAGTTCAGGACTTATACTCGTGGTATCCCGATTATTCTCGTCTGACTGCCAACCAAATTTGTCAAAACGATATTCTAAGAGATTGCGATTCTTCCTCCTCATCCGGCATGTGGAAAAATGCCTGGGGCGGAGAAATCAGTGTCACTTCGGCAAATGGAGGAGAATCCTTTAATGTCACCTACACCCAAGTCTCAAAAAGAGCCTGTACTCGTTTACAGTCCATGAGTTGGGTATTTGCCCAAATTAAGTCTGCTAACTGCGAAACGGGATTGATGGTTTTTGAACCCAAACAATACACTCAGGAATAAAAGTTTATCTAACAAAAAAAATCGCTCTTTTTAAGGGCGATTTTTTTATTTGAAGCTTCAAATCAATCTTCCTTCTATTCCTCACTCTTCTTCCGCCAGAATTTCCTTCAAATAAGCCCTGTTTTCATCCTTAAACCGAGACAATTTAAGCAACGCCATCAGTTGACATTTCTCATAAAGGGGCAACGTTCCCGTATCCATCAACAGATCCGCTTCATCTTTCAAAAACATCCGGACTTGGTATCCGTTTTGTTCGCCGAGAGGAGAATCCAAAAAATCGTTAATGGCATCATAATATCCCCATTCTTTTTCATGTCCCCCCGGTAAAACACCGGTTTCTAAAAATATTTCATACTGTCCCAAAACAAAATCCATCAATACTTTTGGGAATATACAAGGAGAATATCCTCCGATAAAACTGGTTGGATTTTTAGGTTTTTCAATAACTCGACCATTATGAATAATCGAATTATTACTGACATCTTCCTTGGGAACACCCGTCAACAAAATATGTTTTTTCTCTTTCAAAAAAGCATCTACTAATTTTTGAATATGGGGATGATCAGGATTTTTCGGAATAATTAAATCATCCGGAAAAATTAAAACCCCATGACGATCTTTTGAAACCTGATGTGCCAAAGCCATGACATGAGCTGTTCCGAGAGGTTTTGATTGAATAACAAACTTTAAATCTACATCTGCCGGTAAAAACGTGCTTTTCAAAACATCGGCTATGGCACCTCTTCCATTTTGACGCAGTTTTTCTTCCGTCACCGAATCAGACTTTAAAGCGTTTTTAAAAATATCTATAGTTTCCTGATTGGAACAGACTAATGTGATATGACGCCCTCCCGCAACAATAATATCTCTTAAAACAAAATCAATCAGCCGAATATCCCCAAACGGCAATAAACTCTTATGAGCCAGTCCCTTTGAATGCGGATAATTTCGAGTACTTTTTCCACCACATGCGATAATAAACTCTATTGAATCGTACATTCCCTATCTCCCTTTCCGAAAATTTTATGCCGTTCCATTGTGCCATGAAGTGACTGAAAAAGCAACGAGAAAAATTTTCCAAAAAATAAGGAGCCTCCCTTTTTTAACCGCTCAACCAAAAAATCGTCTCAAACAATTATCGGGAGTAATTTTCACAAGTTAATTCACTGTTATGCCACAAACAGTTCTTGTTTTAACTGTTGTCTAAGGTCGTCTAAAACAACCAACCGATTATCTTTTTTATGCACATACCAAAACGTCCATCCATTACAAGAAGGAAGCCCTTGCAACTTAGCCCCCAGCTGATGAATAGACCCATGTTCTTTCCCTGTTTCCAATGATCCATCCGCTCGAACGGTAGCACAAAATTTACGCTTCACGTCAAATAATTTTTCACCGGGTTTCACAAGTCCGTGTTCAATAACGGAACCAAACGGAATACGAGGCTCCGACTTTTTACTGATTGGTTCAAACATGGTGTCATCAATGATATCCGGAATAGCATCCAATCGTTTTTGAGCATATTGAATATAAACAGGATCTCGTTCTATTCCGATAAACCGTCGTCCCATCTTTTTAGCGACTGCCCCCGTTGTTCCCGTTCCGAAAAAGGGATCAAGAATAATATCTTTGGGTTGTGTCGATGAGAGTATCACCCGATATAATAATCCTTCCGGTTTTTGTGTTGTATGAACTTTTTTTCCGGCTTCATCCTTTAAACGTTCCGATCCGTTGCAAATGGGCAACTGCCAATCCGAACGCATTTGCAATCCATCATTAAAAGCCTTCATGCTTTCATAATTAAACGTGTATTTTGATTTTTCGGATTTAGAACACCAAATCAACGTCTCATGAGCATTCGTAAAACGGGTCCCTTTAAAATTAGGCATTGGATTTGTCTTCACCCAAACGATATCATTTAAAATCCAAAACCCCAAATTTTGAAGTTGGTATCCTACTCTAAAAATATTATGGTAAGAACCGATAACCCACAGTGTTCCGTTTTTCTTTAAAACACGTCTTGCCTCCGTCAACCATTCTTTTGTAAACTGATCATAGGCTTCAAAGCTATCAAACTTATCCCAGTCATCCGTCACCGCATCCACTTTACTGGAATCGGGTCTCAACAAATCCCCACCCAACTGCATAAAATACGGCGGATCCGCAAAAACAACATCCACACATTCATCAGGAAGCGTCTTTAAAACAGATAAACTATCTCCTTGAAGAATTTGATTAACGGGAAGCATTGTTTTTTCTCCTTTAATAAACCAGAACATCTTCATTCTAAAGAGAAATAGTAAGCAATTTATTAACAAGATTCAAAAAAAACGAATCCCCCTTTCATTTTTTTTTTAATATGTTATATTCTCTGTGTTCAAAATATTTTTTACATTGACTTAAAAGGGAGAGAAAAATGGAACGATCTAATCAACTCATATTGGGGCTTTTATTGGCTGCCGGTCTTTCGGTAGGAGGCTTTTTCCCCGGATATTATTACTATAAAAGTAAAATAGACAACCGAACCGTCTCCGTTAAGGGATTGGCGGAAATGAATGTTAAAGCCGATTTGGCTATTTGGAATATTAAATTCAAAACAACCGGAAATGATTTAAAAGCCGTTCAAAAAACGCTTGAACATCATCTCTCACTCATCCGAAACTTTTTAAAGGAAAACGGATTTCAAGACTCTGAGATTATGATTGGTCGAATCAATACAAACGATCTCATGGCTAACCCCTATCGAGATGCCGGTGCTTCAACCTCACGATATATTTTGAGTCAAACCGTTACGGTACGAACCCAAAATGTCGATCAAACAGAGCAGGCCATTCGATCCATCGGATCTCTCGTCGCTCAGGGAGTTGTATTTGACAATCAGGAATACGGATCTCCCGTCTCTTATCTTTTTACGGGACTTAACGGCGTAAAACCGAAAATGCTGGAAGAAGCAACACAAAATGCTCGAAAAGCTGCTGAAGAGTTTGCCAAAAGTTCTGAAAGTCGTGTCGGGAAGATCAAGCAAGCCAATCAGGGGGTCTTTTCTATCCTTCCTCGAGAACAAATACCGGGAGCCATGGAAACGGATCAAATAAACAAAACTGTTCGTGTTGTCTCAACAATCACATACTTTTTGGCTAACTGATCAATTTATCTCCTCAAAAGACCATTTCACTCAGAAATGGTCTTTTTTGTAAACCGAAAACCACCGGCTAGGCCGGTGGTTCCGAAAAGCTTACAGCTATGCATAGAAAAAATCCTTTGTTATTATAAAGTGTACGACAGTCTGACCACTGTTTTAACGTAAATAACAAAGGATTTTAATTATGACAAATCATACATTAGCACACAGACATGGAATTGCAAGTATCACGTTGTTTTCGCGCCAAAATATCGTCGGAAAGCGTTCTACGGGTCTCGCCGTTTAGAAATAGGAGCGATATTAAGACAATTATG
>CASECF010000004.1 GCA_949286245.1 uncultured Alphaproteobacteria bacterium | reverse complement strand
CGGAATGTTTTCTTTTTGTTGTTTGCGACCTCGAGAAAAACAAACGCCGATTATTTTGCTGTGTTCCGTTGGATTATTGTTTTACAGCCTCATCGTGATCCATCACGTTCGAGTTGGTATCAGTGTTCATGCGTTTTTTCTTTTATTGGCCTCTTATTATCTCGGATTAGTTTTTTTCCCGCGTGAATATTCATTTAAAAGAACGCTTTTCTTTGTCTTATACACCTTTCTTTTTTTGGGAACTTGTTTTAAGGGGGAGGCCCTTCTTTCAAGGCTTTCCAGTGTGGGTGTCAATTATTATCGGGAAGAATATAAAAACAATCCCAATGTTGACGTCCCAGCTTTTTTAAAGGAGGCTTTTGATCAGGAAATTAAGGCTGAGAAAGAGAATAATTTAACGGAAGAAGAAAAATTGATACAGGAAATGGAAGAAAATCACCCCGAAGATGAGACTTTTTCATGTAGTCCCAGCGAGGATGTTATTCAATTTTTGAAAGAAACAAAAAATCAAGGAGGATTATTTGTGGATTTGTTCTCTTCTCCGGAAATTTTATGGAAAACGAAAAGACCACTTTTCTCAGGTCCTTATCACACAAATGTGGCCGGAATTACAGATCTGTTCGCCGTTCAATTTGATCGTCCGCCTTTTGAGACAGCACATCGCATTTTGACCGAACGCAATATAAAACAACTTTATGTTGCTAATCCGAGATGTTTCCGGTATCTTTTTGAAAATCGGATAACTCAAGAAATGCAAACAGATCTTTTCTTTACGTTTCATTTCGCCGTTTATTATGAAACAGAAGATTTACCGAATTGGTTAGAGTTGGCTTATCATGATAAAAAAGCAAACATTAAGATCTTTAATGTTATTTATCCCGAGCAAAAGAAGGATAAAGATTAGACAAGGAAGCAAGAACTTCTTGTTAACGTTTCTTTTTCTGATAAAGATCAGCTAATCGGATACGAGCATTGGGGAGTTGTTTTCCAAGGGCATAAGTGGATAAGAAAAAGCCAGTCAATTTTAATCCATTTATCACATCTGTTAAGGTTGTTTCTTGAGAAGAATTCGTTTTTGTCATAAAAGCAGGCAAGGGGAGAAGCTTCTCTTTATAAGGTTCTCCTTTTTCCAAGCTGACAGCTCGTCCTGTTTTAGGCGAGACGTAAGCTAGGTTGTCAGGATCTCCGCCTCCCGCACAACGGGACAAATCCAATCCGAAGCCGAGGACTTTTAAAAGATGGGTTTCCCATAAAATATAATGAAGCATAAAATCACGCTCATCTAATTTTCTGAGGAATAAACACATTTCTTCATATAATTCCGTAAAGGGTTGGCGTTCGGGGAGTGCTAGATCCATGAGGGAACAAAGGCTCATAATGCAACACAATCGTTCTTTGTCCTCCAGATATCTGAGAGAAAAGGGAGAGATTTCTTCTAAGTAGTAAGTTCCCAGTTGATCTGAGAGGCGGGCCTGCCAACGAGCCTGAACAAAAGTACCTTGTTCCGGTGCTTTTTTTTTATTTAAAACCCCCAAATGGCGACCTTGTTCGGGAGTTATTAAACTCACAATATGAGATCGTTCTCCCAACGGTCTTGAGCTTAAAACAAATGCTTCTTCTGTTTTAAAGGAAGACATTGTGATCTCTCTTAATGTCTAAACATTATAATCAAGACCCCAAGCCGTGTATTGAGCCGGATCCTCAGACCAGTTTTCTTTTGTTTTTACAAATAAAAACAAATGAACCGGTTTGTCGAATAGCGTGGTTAATTCTCGTCTTGCCGCAGATCCGACCATCTTAATCATGGATCCGTTTTTCCCGAGCACGATAGATTTTTGACTATCTCTGGAAACAAAAATGGTTTGTTCGATACGAATACTTTTTTCTTGTTCTTGCCAACTTGTTGTTTCAACGGCAATCGTGTAGGGTAATTCATTTTGAAGACGCATCATCAACTTTTCTCGTGTGATCTCAGCTGCGAATAAACGATTGGGTAAGTCAGAGATTTGATCATCCGGAAACATCCAAAAACCCTTTGGGGCTTTGTTTAAAAGAGCTTGTTTTAGTGTTTCGACTTGTTCTCCCGTTTGTGCGGAAATGAGAAAAATTTCCGTAAAAAGACCGGTTCCGTCCAGCTCTTTGATAAGAGGCAATAATCGATCTTTGGGAATCAGGTCAATTTTATTGATTGCCAATAGGCATTTCGTTTGATTTTTTGCGAGATTTTTAAGAATGAGACTCGTTTCTTTATCAATTCCTCTTTTGGCATCAATGATCAACAAGCGAATATCTGATTCTTCTGCCTCCGTCCATGCCGAAGCAACCATGGCTCGATCGAATCGCCTTCCGGCTTTAAAAATACCCGGTGTATCCACCAAAACTAATTGTGTGGTTCCCTCAACCAAAATACCTCGAATACGTGAGCGGGTTGTTTGAACTTTGGGGGATACAATGGAAACTTTTGATCCGACCAATCGATTAACCAATGTTGATTTCCCGACATTGGGCGCTCCCAAAACGGCGACAAAGGCAAAATGCTGATCGGAAAGAAGAGATAACTTCATTCTTTTGATCCTTTTTTGTGTGGGTGTGAGTTTGTTTCTATTTTTTTCAATAAACAGTGAGCAGCATCTTGTTGAGCCTCTTTTTTTGAGTGCCCACTTCCGATTCCGAAACCAATGTTTCGTACTTCGACTTGTATCTTAAAGAAAGGATTGTGATCCGGTCCGGTTTTTTCCAAAATGGTGTAAATCGGAAGATTTTTCTGATGTGTTTGAGCCCACTCTTGAAGAGCAGATTTGGAATCTTTTACGGCTTCTCGCTCTTGATCAATCAGGGGATCCCAAATGGGTTTAACGAATGTTTTAACGGCTTCAATGCCTTTTTCTAAATACAGAGCGCCCAACAAGGCTTCACAAACATCTGCTAAAATAGAATTGTTTTGCCGGAGTTCCGGTTCGTTTGTAATTAACTGATCCGGTAGCCCTAATAATCGAGAAACATCGGCAAGGGTCTCCTCTCGAACCAAATCGGTAAACCGAATGGCAAGTTTTCCTTCTTTATCTTTGGAAAATCGTTCGTAAAGTAAATCGGCAACAATAAGCCCGATAACACGATCACCCAAGAATTCCAAGCGCTCATAGCTGGCAGAACGACCATGATGAGCCAGAGTTAAAACTTGACGAGATAAAGAATCGTTTTTTAAAAGATCAAATACCGATATACTCATTTTTTGCTCATCTAATCAATACTTGTAAATAAGCGATCTTTTCGAATAAAGTCAGACCATTTCCAAAATTCGTAAAAATTACCGTTTCCGTTTGTTGAATAAAAGATAAATTCAGCACGTCCCTCCAAATTTTCTGCGGGAACCAATCCGAAGAAACGACTGTCATATGAATTGTCACGATTATCTCCCATCATAAAGTAGTATCCGTCCGGTACAAAAATAGGAGGGGTGTTGTCTTGTTGCATATCATCCGATAATTCATAAATAAAATGAGTGACACCATTCGGAAGTGTTTCGGCATATTTTTTGAAGAGATGTGTTTCTTTCTTTTCATTGGTGTAAGTTTCACTTGAAAGATAGGTTCTCGGAACCTGCTTTTCGTTGATATATAAGCGCCCCTCTTTCATTTGAACGGTGTCGCCCGGAAGTCCGATGACACGCTTGATATAGTCGACAGAATTATGAACGGGTTCTTTAAAAATAACGACATCACCTCTTTGAGGTGTTTTTTCAAAAACACGTCCTTTCGGGATAATCGGCAAAGAAAAGGGAAACGAATGCTTCGAATAACCATAAGGATACTTTGAGATAAACAAGTAGTCGCCGACCAACAGAGTCGGAACCATTGAGCTGGAGGGGATATTATATGGTTCAAAAGCAACGGATCTGATAAACAGAGCAATGACAACCGCCCAAAATAATCCAAAAACATTTCCCCAAAACGTTGATTCGTCTCGTTCTGCCTTTAAAAGAGCTTCCAATTCTTCTTTTTTCATTTGTGTTTTTGCCTGCTTTATGTTAGAAATAATACAATTTAGAATGTTTTATAGCACAGAAAGAATGTTTTGTCCATGTTAAAATTTAATTTAAAAACAACAGAAAATAAAGCCAGAAGAGGTGAACTAATTACAGCACACGGTACTGTTCAGACTCCCGCTTTTATGCCGGTCGGTACGGTTGGAACGGTGAAGGCCATGATGCCTGAAACGGTGAAAAGTACAGGAGCCGAAATTATTTTGGGAAATACATATCATCTCATGTTGCGTCCCACTGCCGAGCGTGTAGCTTCTTTTGGTGGATTGCATCGTTTTATGAATTGGATGGGACCTATTTTGACAGATTCGGGTGGCTTCCAAGTGATGAGCCTTTCGGGGCTTAGAAAAATAACGGAAGAGGGGGTGTCCTTTCAATCTCATTTGGATGGATCCCGACACATGCTGTCTCCGGAGCGATCGATGGAAATTCAATATTTGTTGGATGCAGATATTACAATGGCGTTTGATGAGTGCGTGAAATATCCGGCAGAAAAAAAGGTTGTGAAGGCCTCTATGGAGCGTTCCATGCGATGGGCAAAGCGTTCTAAAGAGGCTTTTAAAGATCGGAATGGATACGGTATTTTCGGTATTGTTCAAGGAGGTATGTTTGAGGATCTTCGCAAGCAATCGGCTCAGGCATTGATCGAAATCGGGTTTGATGGATATGCCATCGGTGGCTTGGCTGTTGGAGAGGGACAAGAAACCATGTTTTCTGTTTTGGATTATACACCAAACTTATTGCCTTTTGATAAACCACGCTATTTGATGGGGGTTGGTCGTCCGACAGACTTGGTCGGATCTGTTTTAAGAGGGGTTGATATGTTTGATTGTGTTATGCCATCAAGATCCGGCAGAACAGGACAGGCTTTTACCAGACAAGGGGTGTTGAATATGAGAAACGCCTGTCATATGGATGATCATACACCGCTTGATCGTGACTGTTCTTGTCCGGCTTGTCAAAATTATACGAGAGGATATATTCATCACTTGTTCAGATGCGGTGAAATTTTGGGTAGTATGTTGTTGACTACTCACAATATTTGGTTTTATCAAGACTTGATGAAAGAAATTCGCTTGGCTATCGAAGAAAATCGTTATCAGGCTTTTCATGATTCTTTTATGAATCGATTTGTCAATGATCGAAAGATGTAAAAAAACATGTCGATCTCAAAAAAGGAAACGGATCATCGCCGCAATTACGAAGGATTAAATACGCTGACACATGAAATTCGGCAAATTACTAAGCCTGTTTTAGGAAAAAGAGGTTTTTCAGGTGTTGATATTATCACTTATTGGGAAGACATTATCGGATTTGATCTATCTCGAGGAATAACTCCGGAAAAATTGGTTTTTGAAAAGGATTCGAGAACCAATGGAACTTTATATGTTAAAGCGGCCGGAGGAGCTTTTGCCATGTTGCTTGAACATCAAAAAGAACGTGTTATTCAACGCCTTAATGTTTTTTTTGGATATCCGGCTGTTTCTCGGATTAAGGTGAGACAAGGGGCTCTTTCTTTGAAGGCATCGCCAATAAATGAAACCAAACAATCTATTTCTCCTCAGAAGCTTCAACAGTTGAGAGACCGACTCAAAAATATTGAGGATCCGGATCTAAAAAATGTTTTATTTAATATCGGAAAGGCCATTCAAGAAAATCATAAAAAGAGTAATGGCTAGATCTTTTTGATTCATCTGACAAAAGATGGAAATAATAATTGACATTTATAAAAAAATACTGTAAAGTGAACCCACTCTTCGAAATGCGGGGGACGAGAGGTGCTCGAAACCACGTTTTGGTAGATGGCTAAAACTATCGGAGACAACAATAAAGAAAGGGAAAAAATGTCTAAAAGATTAAGCTCAAAATTTAAAATTGATCGCCGGTTGGGTGAAAATTTGTGGGGAAAAGCTAAAAGTCCGATCAACAAAGGACGTAATTATGGACCAGGACAACATGGTGCCAATCGTAAAAAACCAACGGATTATGCTATTCAGTTGCATGCAAAACAAAAATTAAAGGGTGTTTACGGAAATGTTTCCGAAAAGCAACTTCGGAAATATTATGCCGAGGCTATTCGTCGCAAAGGAGATAGCTCTGAGAACTTGGTCGGCATTTTAGAAACACGCTTGGATTCTGTTGTTTACAGAATGAAGTTTGTTCCTTCCGTTTTTGCTGCTCGTCAGTTTGTTAACCATGGACATGTCTTAGTGAATGGTAAGAAAGTGGATATTCCTTCTTACTTGGTTAAAGAGGGAGATGAAATTTCCATTCGTTCAAAGGCAAAAGAAATGGCTTTGGTCATTGATGCCTTGGCCTCGACAGAGCGTGAAGTTCCTGATTATATGGAAGTTGATGCCAAAGAAGGAAAAGGAAAATTTGTTCGTGTTCCAAAATTAGCTGATATTCCGTACGCTGTTCAAATGGAACCGAATTTAGTTATCGAATTCTATTCTCGTTAATTTTCAGATTTTCAAAAAAAAGACCGTTTTATACGGTCTTTTTTTGTATCTGGAAAATCACACATGAGATGTGTGGTAAAGAAGGAAAAAGTATTCGGTGGAAACCGGTTGGAGTATGCTTGAAATGTTGGCTATTTTGTCTTTGATCAGAATTTTTTCTTTAGGAGGAAACGCAGGATATCGATATACTGTTAATAAAATGTGGGTCAATGAGACGATTCCAGAGTTAAACAAGTATGTGATAGATGTATTTTCTCAATTTTTTCAGAGTGATATGTCGCATTTATCTTTTGGGAATATTCCTTCTTATATAAAAGGAGGGTACTTCTTAAGAGCCTATCAAAGTGAAAAGCCTGATTATTTTGGTTTTGAAATAGGATAAGTTTCTTAGAATGTTTGTCGAGGCATTGTTGAGGCAGTATGGAGAATGCCGATTTCATTTAAAATCAATGATACAGAGGCTGTTTATCAAAAAAGGAAATAGTGTTTGGAAGACTAATTCAAAGGAGAGCTGTTTATGGAGAGCTGTTTATTTAATTTAAATATTCTGACATTTGAATTTAATCGATCAGCAGATCCCAAAGCAGATGATAAATAAAAAAATAGGGTTTGTATTTTATGGAGACTGTATTTTAATTGAAATGATATAATACTCATAAAGAGTGGTCGTGATCGTATTTCATCAAGATATCCGTTTAAGTTCCTTGATTTTTTGAAAAAAATAAATTAGCATACCATCATGAGTAGTGTTAGTTTTTTGGAAGAGCAATTAAATTGCCCGTTAGATTGTCCCTTTTTGAAAATGCGGACTTTTATGCCTAACACCCTTCCTTTTTATTGTCAAAAATATGATACCTTTTTGGGCGTGGATAACAATAAAATGATACTCCGTTGTTCGGCCTGTTTGGGGATAGCCAGAAATGTTGAGCAAGAAGGACTTTCTTTTATTCACTCCTATTTAAATGCGTCTGTTAATTTGGAAGAACTTCAAGAGGTTTTTTTATCATTAGATCCGGCATTTCAAAAAATGTTTGTGGATTTATTGCATCAGACAGGTCGGCAGATATTAGTTGATTCGTTAACGCCTATTACTCAAAATCTGTTTGTAGAAGAAATTTTAAAAACATGGCAAGAGGCAGAAAAGTTTTCAGGATCACATGAGCTCCAAGAATTAAAAGCCGTTCTCGGAGATTTGAAACCCGCTTTTCCGGATCTTTTAACAAGGGAAGTCAATAAGCTGTTGATACATCTATTTCAGGTGTTAGATCGTTCGGAACAGCAAATGATGATGTCCGCTCTTCAAAATGAAAAAACAGCCGCTCGTTTTTTAGAACAATTTTCAAGACAACCACAAGATAATGATCTGCTCAGAAATACGAGAGCCGTTTTATATGAAATAGACTCTAAAGAAAAACAGCGTCAGGCAGAGCTTGAGTTGAACAGACGAAAAGAACAACAACTTCAACAAATGCGATTATTGAGAGAACGAACTGGAAAATATCGAGTTAGATGAACTGAAAAAGAGAGGTTATGTTTCTCCCTTTGGATAGAGGGGAACAAAAACGGATATGATGAGGAGCTTATGTTATGAATAAAAAACAAGTAATTATATGGGATTGGGACAATACTCTTGTTAATTCTCGACCGATTGTTGAGAAAGCATTGAATGATTTATCTGATCACTACAAACTAGGGGGTATTTCTGTAGAAGATATTAGTAGTGTGATGGGAACGCATCGAGGACTTTTTTGGACGTCTCATTTTGCAGATTTGCCGACAGCAATCGGATATTATCAATCATGTTATTTAAAACGTCTCGAGGAGTTAATGCCGGAACTTTTACCCGGAGCCAATAAATTACTTCATTTCTTTCAAGAAAATGATATTCCCCAGCTGGTTTTAAGCAACAAAAGACAAGATATCTTGGATAAAGAGTGTGATTTAATGGGATTAAGATCTTATTTTACGACCGTTCAAGGGACGGATTTAACTCAAGATCCGCCAGGGAAACCACAGCTTGAGTTCGCCTTAAATGCTTTAAAAGATATGGCAAGAAGGTATATTATTTTGATCGGGGATGGTCTTTCTGATATGAAAATGGCAGAAGTTTTAAACGCAACCGGTTTCTATGTCAGGGCGACCGGTCCGGAAAAGGGGGTTCCGTATCGGTATTATTTTCATAATTTAAATGACGTTTTGTCTTTTTTACAAACAGAGGAAGGCAAAAAACATTTACATTTATGAAAGAGTTTTTTTAAATTCTCTAGATATAGGCGATGATATATTTTATGTTGCGAGAATTTAAAAAATATTTTAGAGT
This sequence comes from uncultured Alphaproteobacteria bacterium, assembly GCA_949286245.1. Taxonomy (GTDB): domain Bacteria; phylum Pseudomonadota; class Alphaproteobacteria; order CAAHEQ01; family UBA3637; genus CALXPF01. The sequence continues at coordinate 7,259 of CASECF010000004.1, read as the reverse complement.
AGGTTCCAAGAAAGATATAAAACAGGAGAAATAGAATGCGACGGGTTCATTGGGGATCGCAAATCGGATTTATTTTGGCAACAGCGGGTTCGGCAATTGGTTTAGGTAATGTATGGAGGTTCCCTTATTTGGCCGGTCAAAATGGGGGAGGTACTTTTTTAATTTTATATCTTATTTGTGCTTTGGGTTTGGGATATTTTATGTTGCTTGGGAAATTGGCATTTGGTCGAACGGCCCAGACCAACATTGTTGATGGCTTCCAGGTTGTTGCTGAAAAAAATCATAAATCTATTTCTCGAATATGGGGTATTTTAGGCGGTTGGTTGGCTTTTTTTAATGCTATTTTAGTTAGTAGTGTGTATGTCATTGTTATTGGTTGGACACTTTGTTATGCTGTTGAATCAGCATTGATTATGTTGGGATTGAAACAAATTCAAATAACTCAAGATACATTTGGAACTTTAACAGGTTCTTTTTATTATCAGTTTTTTTGGGGTTTTTTATGTATTTTAATGACAAGCTGGATTTTAATACGGGGTATTAAAAAGGGAATTGAAAAGGTTTCCTTGGTTTTGATGCCATTTCTATTCGTATTGTTGGTGTTTTTAGCCTTATGGATTTTAATGTTGCCTGGTGCGGAAAAGGGAATCGCTTTCTTTTTGACACCGAACTTTGAAGTAATGGGATTTAAGGCAGATGGATTTCATTTTAATGAATTTGCCGGATTGTTTTTGAAGGTATTGGGACAGGTTTTTTATTCACTTTCTTTGGGATTGGGTGTTATTTATATTTATGGATCTTATTTATCTCAATCCGGTGATTTGTTGAAGTCTGCAAAATGGATTGTTTTATTGGATACGTTTGTTGCTTTTATGTCTGGGTTAATCGTTTTACCGGCGGTTTTTGCTTTTGGACTTGAACCATCAACCGGACCGGCATTGAGCTTTATCAGCTTGCCATTTGTTTTCATGAAGATGACCGGTGGTAGTTTTTTAATGTTTTTATTTTTTGTCCTATTGTTTATTGCTGCTCTGACGTCACTGATTTCTATTTATGAACCGATTGTAAGTTTGATTATGGATAAATTAAAATTTACTCGTGTGAAGGCAACTCTTTTAACTGCATTGTTTAATCTTTTGGGGAGTACAATTCTTTTGCTCTCTTTTACGAAAGTTTTTACGTGGACGATTAATGGAAAAGACTTATTTTCAGCCATTGATGTTTTAACCGGTTCGTATACGATGCCGATTATGGTTTTTTTCTGTTGTCTCTTTATTGGATGGATTGTTTCCACTACTGTTATTCGAAACATACAGTTAGGTCATCAAAAGACTGTATCGAAAGGATTTAAACGCTATTTGCGTTGGACATTAAGAGTGACGGCACCAATTATTCTTTTAATTCTATTCTTGAGCGCCTTGTTTAGTAAGTAAATTGTTATATCTAAACAGAGGGATATATGGAGATTTTCTGGGGGAATGCGTATCTCTTTAGTTCCCCTCAGCTAAAAAAGAGTTTTTGTTGTCTGGGATTAATTTAAATTTTTCAATAATTAGATTGCATACTTCATCAGCGGTTTTATTGGTTGTATCAATAATGTAGTCAAAATTTTCATCATTGTCGATATCCACTTGGTATGTTTTTTTGAAACGCTCCACTTCTGAGGATCGACGTTGTCGGAGAGCATTTTCTGCCTCTTCTAACGAAGTGTATTGTTCATCATCACTGCGTTTCGGATCATTTAATATTCGGCTTGCTGCTGTTTTATAATCAACATTTAACTTGATTTTAATGGAACTCGGAATGAAGAAAAAAGCGAGACGTGAATCGATCACATAGTTTTGATTGGTATGTGCTAAGTTTTTAAAGACAGAATCAATCTCGCGATCAATACTCGGATCTTGATCCGCCAGTTTATTTAACTCTAATGTAGTGACACCTCGTGCCAAAGCGATGGATCGTTGTGCATTACCGGTTGAATAGTATTGAAAATTAAGACGATCGGCCAATGTTTTTCCAATTGTAGATTTTCCGCTTCCGAGCATCCCAGAGAGAGTAATGATTTGAAATGGCATAGAGACTCCCTTCTAAATATCTAAATTTTCAACAAATTTGGCATGTTCTTGAATAAATTGAAAACGATACTCCGGTTTGTTTCCCATGAGGCGAGAGACTATTTGAGCCGTATAGGTGGCTTCTTCCATTTCTTCCTCGGTTGTTTTTTTGGGAAGTAAAACACGTAATAACGTTCTCTTCTCTGGATCCATTGTTGTTTCTTTTAATTGTTGGGGTGGCATTTCACCTAACCCTTTAAATCGTGAAATATCGACATTTTTAGCATTTTTAAAGACGGTTTTTAAAAGCCTTTCTTTTTCCTCATCATCAGCAGCATAAACTGATTTTCCTCCTTGGGTCAGACGATACAAGGGAGGCAGAGCCAAAAAGAGGTGCCCATTTTCAATTAATTTTGGCATTTCTTGATAGAAAAAGGACATTAAAAGAGAGGTGATATGAGCTCCGTCTACATCGGCATCCGTCATGATAATAACTTTTTCATATCGCAAGGCTTCCTCATTATATTTTTCTCGCCGGCCACATCCTAAGGCCTCTGTCATATCACGAATTTCTTCGTTGGCTAAAATTTTGTCCTGTGAGGCACTGATTACATTTAAAATTTTTCCTCTCAACGGAAGAATAGCCTGTGTTTCTCTTCTTCTTGCTTGTTTTGCGGAGCCACCGGCCGAATCTCCCTCTACCAAAAAGAGCTCTGTCCCTTCTGTCTTTGTATGTGAACAATCTGCTAATTTTCCGGGAAGTCTTAATTTCTTTGTTGCTGTAGCTCTTGCCGTTTCCAATGTTTTCTTTCGGCGTTTTCTTTCATCTGCTCGCTCGATAATAAAATCCAGCAAGGTGTTGGCCGATTTAATATCACGGCTCAACCAGTGATCAAAGGGGTCTTTAATGGCGTTTTCTACCAATCGCGCGGCACTGGCTGTTGTTAATTTTTCTTTTGTTTGCCCCTGAAATTGAGGATCTTTAATAAAAACGGACAGCATAATGCCGGCAGTTGAGAGAATATCATCGGCCGTAATATCGGAAGCCTTTTTATTTCCGGACATTTCGGCATAGGCTCGCAGGGATTTTGTTAATCCGGCTCTTAATCCGGTCTCATGTGTTCCGCCTAACGGCGTCACAACCGTATTACAATAAAAATAACTGAATCCGTCTTTAAAATCATTCGGCCAACAAACAGCCCATTCAACGGCTCCTTGATTATCCGGAAATTCAACACGTCCCGTAAACGGTTTACTTGTGACAGTGGTTCTTCCCTTCATTAAATAATCTAAAAAATCCGCTACCCCGTTTGGAAATTTTAGAATTTGTTCGGGTGGGGTTTTATCGTCTTCACCTATTAAATCGGAATCACAAGACCATCGTATTTCAACACCACGAAAGAGAAAGGCCTTTGTTCGGGCCATTCGAAAGAGTGTCCCCGGTTTAAACCGAATGGATTCACCGAAAATTTCCGTATCCGGTAAAAATGTCACACTGGTTCCACGGCGATTACTGACAGGACCTAAGCAGATTAAATCCGTTATGGGTTTTCCTTGTCTGTATTCCTGCTTATAAAGTTTTTTATCTTTAGCAACTTCAATGATCATGTGAGAGGACAGAGCGTTAACGGCAGAAAGACCGACACCGTGCAATCCGCCCGAGACGGCATAAGCGTTGCCCCCAAATTTACCTCCTGAATGAAGGGTGGTGGTAATGACTTCCAGTGCGGATTTGTTCGGATATTTGGGATGAGGATCGACAGGAATTCCCCGTCCGTTATCTTTAATTGTCACATAACCGGTTGAGGCCAAATGGACCTCAATATTTGTAGCATATCCGGCAACTGCCTCATCCATGGCGTTGTCAATAATCTCGGCGACCAAGTGATGGTAAGCTCGTTCATCGATTCCGCCGATATACATTCCGGGTCGTTTTCGGACAGGATCCAATCCTTCCAAAACCTCGATGTCTTTGGCGGTATAATCTGTCTTCACAGGTGTTGCATTAAATAAATCTGACATAGGAGTAAGGATACTTGATTTTTAATAGAAACGCAAGAAAAAACTATTCGTTTGATAATTGCTTTTATTTTTTTTTGTACTAAATAAAGAAGGGGGACAAGAGAATGAAACAGGACTATACAAATGAAATCGGACGTACAATGATAGAAGGATTATTGGGAATCTTAGGAATCTCTTTAGGTTTATGGTTTGGAATTTGGATGGTTCAAGTTTTATGGAGCCAGAAAAAGGCTAGTGAAACAGTATCCGAATTGGAAGAAAGAGCCACTTTTTTATCTCAATCCATCATGGCTTCTCAGAACAAACACGTTTCAACCGGAGAATTGAATCATCCGACACGCCATGGGTATGGTGTTCAGATAAGACCGTATGGAGATCAAGATTATATGTTTGATGTCTCGGATATTCCAGAGCAAATTTGCAAACGAATTTTAAAAACAGGTTGGAATTTATCTTATAAAACGTATTTGGTTTTATCGGATCAGCAAGTGATTGAAAAAACGGAGGAACAATCTCCGGAGGCGTTATGTACCTATGAAAAATTGCCGGATACGATTCGATTCGTTGTGGAAGGGAATCGGTTGGATCCCTCTCAAGATAAGAAAAAATAAATGATGCGTTTTGTTTCATATGTATTTTGCTTAAATGGATTTTGAATTTTTTACTTTTTACAGTGTCGGAAGAAGCAAAAGAATAAATTGACAAAGAGACGTAAAAAGAGTATAAAAGCTCTACTTTGAAGATGTTTTATTGAGAGAAAGGTTTTTTCTATGACACCCGAGATTATTAATTTATTATTTCCTAATCCATTGCCGGATATTGCATCGATTGAAGCAAAATATCCACCTCGTTCTTTGCAACCGGGACAAAAGGTGACACGGGTTGCACCCAGTCCGACCGGATTTATGCATATCGGAGGAATTTATGCTGCCTTATTATGTGAGCGGGTGGCTCATCAGAGCGGTGGAATATTTTATTTACGGATTGAAGATACCGATCAAAAAAGAAAAGTTGAGGGTGCTGAAGAAGTGATTATCAATTCTTTGGGGCGGTATGGGATTCATGCGGATGAGGGGGTTGATCAAAATGGGAAAGATTACGGACCTTATCAACCGTATACTCAGAGTCAACGAAAAGAGATTTATCAGGCATATGCCAAGAAATTGGTTGAAGAGGGATTGGCGTATCCTTGTTTTTGTTCTCAGGAAGATCTGGATATCATGCGTAAAATTCAAGAAAAGCAGTCTCTGAGACCGGGATATTACGGAAAGTATGCTAAATGTCGCAAATTAACGGATGATGAGATTTTGGCAAACTTAAAAGCTGGGAAGCCATATGTTTTGCGATTTAAATCAAATGGTGATTATAACAAACGAATGATTATCAAGGATTTGTTAAAAGGGGATATTTCTATGCCGGAAAATGATTTGGATGTTGTCCTCATCAAAGGGGATGGATTACCCATGTATCATTTTGCTCATGCAATAGATGATCATTTGATGGGAACAACTCATGTGATCAGGGGGGATGAATGGCTATCTTCCGTTCCGTTGCATATTCAATTGTTTGTGGCATTGGGTTGGAAGGCCCCGAAATACGGTCATTGCGCACCCCTTCAAAAATTAGATAACGGAAACAGACGAAAGCTCAGTAAGCGACATGATCCGGAAGCAAATATTGTATTCTTTTGGGAACATGGGTATCCTGAAAAAGCCTTGATTGAGTACTTGTTTAATTTGTTAAATGCCAGCTTTGAAGATTGGAAACGAACAAATCCAGATAAGGATGCTTTTGATTTTCCGATGAATTTTAGTAAGTTGTCAAATACGGCAGGAGCCTTGTTTGATTTTCAAAAGCTCAACAGTATTTCAAAAGAGGTTGTTGCCAAAATGTCGGCAGAGGATGTTTTTTCCGCTGTTTTAAAATGGGCCGAAACGTATCAACCGAATTTTGCGGATCGTTTACGGGATAATCGGGAATATGTGATTTCTATTTTGGATATTGAACGAAATATTGGAAAGAAGTCAAGAAAAGATTTGTTGAAATGGGAAGATTTACCGAATGACATTTCGTATTTCTTCGATGATTTGTTCACGACGACTCGTGAGGAAAAAAAGACTCTTATCCCTAATATTTCTGAGGATTTGATTAGAACAATTTCTCAGGAATTTAGCCGTATTTATAATCCGGCTGATGACAAGGATGCATGGTTTAATCATATTAAAGAAATTGCCGAATCGCATGGATTTGCCGGAGAAATGAAGGCTTATCGTGAAAATCCGGAAGCATTTAAAGGAAATGTCTCGGATGTGGCCAACGTTTTGCGGGTTTTGGTGACAGGGCGAGATAAAACACCGGATCTTTATATGATCATGAAAGTTATGGGGACGGAAAGAGTGAAAAAACGTCTTCAGGATTTTTAAAACAATATTATAAGATATTTCCAAAGCCCCCGTTTTGGGGGCTTTCTTTTATTTAACTCCGTTGAAGTGATCCTCAAAAGAAAAAAATAAAATAATTTAAAATCAAACACTTATATAGACATTTTTTGTCGCAAAGAAAGGATCCTTTTTTTTATACACGAAAGGATGGCAGAAAATCAAGGTTTTTTTGAGCTAAAAAGCGTTTCAAAAAAAGGATCGTTTTTTTGAAACAGTTTTGGAGGGACAAGATGTTCAAAGAATTGATTTTAAAGAGTAAAATCAGAGCTAAAATTAAAAATCTGCAAAAGAGAGAACCTGCCGAATCGGGGCGGTCGATGGTGGAGATGTTGGGCGCTTTGGCGATTATGGGTGTTCTCTCAATCGGAGCAATCGCAGGATATCGATATGCGATGGATAGCTATAAAGCCAATGAGACAATCAATGAACTGACGCTCAGAGCGGTGAGTGTAGGCGAACAGGTGAGACAAAACAGAGGAACACTCACAATGGATGAATTCCCTGCGACAACGAGACAAGGCTATCCCGTGACGGCGTTTCGAGAACCGAATGATCCAAAACTGTTTGAGTTAGAAGTGACAAATGTGCCTGTGGGGGTGTGTCAAAAGATCTTAAAGATGGGGTGGAAGCTCCCTGTTTTAATCAAAGCAAACGAGATTGTGTATGGGGGGAACGATCTGATCTGTGAACCGAGCGAGATGGATAACAGAGAAACGGCCACCATGGTATTTTTGTTTGATGA
>CASECF010000003.1 GCA_949286245.1 uncultured Alphaproteobacteria bacterium | reverse complement strand
GTCCATACATCACGCATCTGAGTTCCGCCGTTGATTTCTTTCATCAGTTCATAATTAAAATAATGCTTTGATTTATTGGATTTTTTTGCCCACAGAATAAACTCCGTTGAATGTGTAAAAAATCTGCATGATAAATTGGGCGGAGGATTACTTTTTTGCCATGTAATGCAATTAAGTATTTTATAGCCTAATTCCGTCATGGATTGAGCAACAGAAAAAATATTATGAAATGTTCCAGAAACCCAAATGGTACCATCATCTGTCAGCTTTTCACGACACAGAGAAAGCCATTGCTTATTAAAATCATTATCCTTTTCAAAACCTTGAGACTTATCCCAATCGCCTTTGTTTACGGAAACTTGCTTCCCTGATTGAACAGAAATTCCACCATTAGAAAGGAAGTATGGTGGATCTGCAAAAATCATATCAAATTTAAAATTGATATTCGGAAGCAATTCCAAACAGTTTCCTTTTGCTAAAGTGAAATCTTTATTTTCTGATCGATACCATGCCTTTATGGAAATTTTACAACTCCTCTTTTATCATTGAAATAAAATCTTCCAAAGTTGCTAAATTATAAACACTGGGAATAAGGGAATAGGCTTCTCCCAGTTTGTTTCTTGCTGAAAGCCAACCTTGACCATCAGTTATCCAAACAAATTCAAATTTATCGTACTGATTAATTTTAGGAGCAATATCCGTATAAGCTCTTGCGACTTCATTTAATTTTGAACCGCCGCTATTATAAAAATTAGTCTCAATAAGATAAATTTTCTTACTTGTTTGAATGACAAAATCAAAACGTTTTAGATCCTGTCCCAGTGATTTTATTTCTTCAAATTCTGTACTATTGACCTCTGCACGATATGGAATATTTGCTCCTTTGAATTTTAAAGCAACGGCTTTTGCCATATTTTCACCGCCACGATTTTTTCGGGCATTTGTATCCAGTCCGACTTCCACACCGAAAACATAATCTACAAGATTCGTTATATTTTTGTTCTTAAAAACTTCTGCAAGTCCGGTTTGTTCAATATAATTGATTACACCTTGCAGAGACGTAAAATAACTCTCAAGAAGGGCAAATTCTCCGTTTGCATTGAGAGTTTTCTTTTTGTCTTTTGTTCTCACGGCAATAAGAATATCGAGAACTTCAAAGACTTTTGGGTTTTCTTCGTAAAGCTCTTTTATAGCCTTTGTCAAATCAGTTTTACCAATCAAGTAATTGAGTTGATTGAGTTTGATTGCTATTTTATTTGTGTTTTTAATTACTTTTTCAAAGTCTGTAAAATAATCAAGCGTCGCATTGGTTTCACTTAACCGGGAAATAAACAGGTCAAAATCTTTTTCCACTTTTTTCTCCTTAGAATACACTTACAATATTACTTATTAAAAGTTCGTTAATTGCACCACGTTTTTTTGCATTTGAATTTATCATTCTGGAAGCTGAAACTCTTTTAATTTCAAAATGAGAATACAAGCTATCAAAGAAGTTATCATGTTCATCTGTATTTTTAGGATCTGAATTGCTGGCTAAGACAAATGCGCCTTTATCTGAAATTTCCGTAATAAATTCTCCAAGTTCAATTTGTTCTTTATCAGAAAATCCATTTTCGGAATAAGATGTAAAAGCTGCTGTTTGTGTAATCGGGCGATATGGCGGATCTATATAAACGAAAGTTCCTTTGTCTATAAA
>CASECF010000002.1 GCA_949286245.1 uncultured Alphaproteobacteria bacterium | reverse complement strand
GAAAAGCGAAACGCCTCATACCTACACACCCTAAAAGTGAACGGTATCTCCTCACATCCACGACCGCGCCCAAAGGGAAAGCGAAACGCCACAAACAAACACACCAAAAAAGTGAAAGGAATCTCCTCACAACCACGACCTTTCCCAAAGAAAAAGCGAAACGCCTCACGCCCACACGCCCCCCTAAAAGTGAACAGTATCTCCTCACATCCACGCCTCGCCCAAAGGAAAAGCGAAACGCCTCATACCCACCCCTCTCCCAAAGGAAAAGCGAAACCCCTCATACCCACACACCCTAAAAGTGAACGGTATCTCCTCACATCGACATAACCCAAAGGCTGAGAAGCTTTTTATACAAAACACCAACGGTTTTAAAATTGTTCTTTCTGTCAATACCAAAAACAAGTCACTTTTTCGCTGTGTGTCGACATGAACAAGAGTTCCGATCAGGTTTCTCACTTGATGATGTAAAAAACAACTTAATAAATAACACGAACAAAATAAAGACCGCACGCCGGCGCCGTCTCTTTTGCCATTCTCCGATCTTTTGCGTCCAAAATTTTTTGAAAATCATTTTGATCGAGCCGATGTGTGCCGACATGAACAAGAGTTCCGATCAGGTTTCTCACTTGATGATGTAAAAAAGAACGCGCCTTGACAATCATGTGAACTTCTTCCCCTTGCCGATAAACATGAATTTCATCCAGCGTTTTAACCGGTGACTTTGCCTGACATTCGGAAGCCCTGAAAGAAGAAAAATCATGTTTCCCAATCAACAGTTGAGCAACGTGATCCATCGCTGTTTCATCCAACTTGTGCTTATACCACCAAACTCTGTTTTGATTTAAAACAGGTGGAAAAGGCGTATCTGATAACCGATACAAATAAACCCGCTGACGAGCACTGAATCTTGCATGAAACGAATCTTCTACCGCTTCCACCGAATGAACCGAAATGGGAAAGGGCCTGACAAGAGCATTTAAAGACTCCCGCAACCGAAAGGGATCAAGCGTCACAGAAGTATCAAAATGAGCCACCTGTCCCAATGCATGAACACCGGCATCCGTCCGACCCGAACCTAAAACCTCGATCGTCTCCCTGCATATAATTTTAAGGGCTTTCTCCAAAACGGATTGAACGGAAACACCGCTTTGTTGCCTTTGCCAACCGACAAACGGTGTCCCGTCATATTCAACGACCATCTTATATCGCAATCATCTCTCCTCGTTTCATCGGCATTCCTTTTATAAAATCATCCGCCAACAAAACTTTTTTTCCTTCTCTTTGAAGTTGGATTAAACGCAAAACAGTCCCGTTTCCGCAAGCAACCCTCAATTGATTATCAATCAACGTGCCCGCTTTTTCCGTGGTTGTCATCTTTTCAACAACCGCCTCAAAAACCTTTATTCTCTCCTCTTTATAAATAAAATAAGCCCCCGGAAAAGGATTAAACGCCAATATCTTTCTTAAAACGGTTGTTGCCTCTTGTGTCCAATCAATCAAGGCTTCCGACTTTTGAATTTTAGAAGCATAAGTGACCCCCTCCTCCGGTTGTGCAACGGGGGTCGGATGCTCTGCCAACACACGAACAATCAAATCCGCTCCGATCTCCGAGAGGGCATCATGCAAAATGCCGGCCGTTGTTGTCGGTGTGATATACACCGTCTCTTTCATCAACATCGGGCCCGTATCCAAACCGGTATCCATTTGCATAATCGTCACGCCGGATTGCTTGTCTCCGGCCTCTATGGCTCTTTGAATCGGTGCCGCACCTCGCCATCTGGGCAATAATGAAGCGTGAATGTTAATACACCCCAATCGAGGAGCCTCCAAAATTGCTTTGGGTAGAATAAGTCCATAGGCACAGACCACCGCAACATCCGCTTTAAGCTCTTGAAACTCTATTTGCTCGTCAACGCTTTTGAGGGTTGTCGGAAAACGGACGGGAATTCCCAACTCCTCCGCCGCCTTTTGAACGGGCGAAGATCGAAGCTGATATCCCTTTCCAGCCGGTCGGGGCGGTTGTGTATAAACACAAATAACATCGTGAAACCGTGCCAACGCCTTCAGGGCCGGAACGGCAAAATCGGGAGTTCCCATAAAAACAACTTTCATTTACGCCTCTCCTTCTTCTGCCAAACGTGCTTGTTTTCGGCGTCTTTTTTCCAAATGCTTAACCAATAGTTTTCGTTTGAGAGGCGATAAATGATCAATAAACAAAATGCCGTCCAAATGATCTATCTCATGTTGCATGGCAATCGCCAAAAGTCCGGTTGCCCGTCGTTGTCGCTCTACCCCGTTTTCATCCGTATATCGAACGACAACCCACTCGTATCGTTCCACATCCGCATATTCTCTCGGAATGGAGAGACATCCTTCGTTATGACAAATTTTTTCCGTTGCGTGCTCAATAATCTCCGGATTGACCATCTTAATCGGATCCGGCTTTTCATTCTCATCACCGCAATCAATCACGACAACTCGTTTTAAAACGCCCACCTGATTTCCTGCCAATCCGACACCGTTAGAGGCATACATAGTCTCTAACATATCACTTAACAGGGTTTGTATTTCCGGTGTCACTGCTTCAACCGGAAGTGCCTTTTCCTTTAAAATAGGATGAGGAATTTCTATAATTATTCTTTTTGCCATTTTTTTCTTTCCTTTTTGATGAGACTTATTATATACTGAAAATATCATTTTTGCAAAGGAGTTTTTTTCATGATTCGCTTATTTGTCGGTTTGGATTTCCCTGAAGAAATTAAAGATCAGCTATACACTTTAAGAGGCGGATTGGAACATGCTTCCTTTCGAACAAAAGATCGCTTTCATCTCACGCTCCGCTTTGTCGGAAACGTCAATGAAAAAACGGCGGAAGATATTTTAAAAGAGCTGAAATATATTCGCTTTCCCGCTTTTCATTTGGCTTTAAAAGGACTCGGATATTTTTCAATCGGTGATCAACCGCATCATCTGTGGGTCGGTGTCGAAAATGATAAAATGCTGACGGAACTTCATCAAAAAATCGATGGTGTCATTAAAAAAGCCGGTGGCGGAACGGCCGATAAATTTAAGTTTATGCCCCACGTCACGCTCGCCAAGCTCAACGGAACGTCACTCGATGACGTCTTTCGGTATATTGCCCAAAACAATTTATTTCGAACAGAACCTTTTTTGGTGGACTCCTTTACTCTGTTTGCCAGTCACGCCCGTGAAAACGGTGAAGGAAAATATTATACGAGTGAAGAAGTTTATCCGCTTTCACTGATTTAATTAAATCTCAATCCGTTCAACCGATAAAAAACGATTTCCTTGTCAAAACACCCCTTACCCTTTCGATTTCTGTCGGGATAAAGTTATTCGTTATATCTCCCCAAAATTGATCCGATATTCGCAAAAACATCTTTCGGTTTTCCAATAAATCACTCGGCCAAATAACTCACCCCGTCAAACAAACCGAATGAAACAAAAAAATACCTGCAAGGAACCCCTCCTCACGGGCAATCTTCATCCTAACGGCACAAACCGAAACATGCCCCGAAAAAAAAGCATATCCCGTCTCAAAACCCCGATATTCGCAAAAGCGCCTTTCGGTCTCTCAATAAATCGCTTTACAAAATAACTCGCCCCGTTAAAACACAAGCAATTAAACAAAAAAATACCCGCAAGGAACCCCTCCTCACGGGCAATCTTGATATCTAATATGCGCAAAAACAAGTCCAAACATACTCCGTAAATAAAGACACATTCCGCCTTAAAACGAAACCATTATCTCTTAAAACAGAGCCACTCTTTTTAGGATTACTTTAAAGGGGCCAGAAGCATAAACATCTGTCGCCCTTCTAATTTAGCCTCTTGTTCCACCTTAGCCATATCGGCAAGATCCGTCTGAGCTCGTTTTAAAACTTCGGAACCGCTGTCCATATAAGACATCTCACGTCCCCGAAAACGTAGCGTAAACTTAACTTTGTTCCCTTCTTCCAAAAAGCGTTTTGCAGAACGCATTTTCACGGCGTAATCATTATCACCGATGTTCGGAGTGAACTTAATTTCCTTAATTTCAACAACTTTTTGTTTTTTGCGGGCGTCAGCTTTTCGTTTTTGCAATTCATATTTATATTTACCGGCATCCAAAATCTTGCAAACGGGAAATTCTCCGTTCGGTGCGATTTCCACCAAATCTAAATCTTGATCAAAGGCTTTACGCAAAGCTTCCCGTGTTGAAATAATACCGACATTCGTACCATCCGCTAAAATTAATCTGACCTGCGAGCTGGTAATCTGCTCATTAACCCGAGGACCGCCCTTATCCGAAGAAGACTCGGCGGGTTGAGCGTTTTGTGTATAAGGCTTAATGTTTCCCTCCATCATAAAATTAAACACGCCCTTTAATTTACACATTTTTTTGAAGACATTCAAGTATTTTTTTGTTATACTCTCGCTTATGAAACGTTTTTTTACCATAATTTTGGCTTTTTTTATCAGTACGCTTGTCCAAGCAAGCGATCAATCTGCTGTAGAGTTGACGGATCCCGTCCACCGATTGCACGAACAATATCAACAAATACCGTTATTACAGTATTTTGTTTCTTTTTCTGAACATCTTCAACAACAGCAACAAAAAGCACGACAACAAGATCCCGATCAAACACTGCTTTCTCAAGGAACCGATCAATTTAACTGGTTATCTCTTTTTTATTTAGATCAAAAAGACGCCTCTTTGCTGTCCGGATCCAACGGAATCGGAGCATGGACAAAAACACCGTTTGGGAAGGCGCGTCTTGTTTCCTGTTATTCAGGGATTAAAGACAATCCATTTTTGTTTGTCGCCGTTCAAACGGAAGCGGAAGACGGAAAAACTTTTGAAAAACCAGAAATTTCTCCTCTTCAAGGAGCATCGTTTCAAGAACAACATCAATTGTATCCCGTTCAAAACCCCCTTCCGGACGGAGAAACCCGAACCACCCTTTATGAAGGATTAAATTTCTTTCCGACAATTGCCTTGCTGGATAACACACATCAAGATATTGTGTTGAATCAAACCGTTCTTTTTAAAACCTACTCTTCCGACCCACAAAACCAAGAAGCCCCCCAACCCGTTTCTCTCTCGCTTCCACTCAAACAATCGGAACGCTATCCGACCTCTGTTTGTGCAGCCATGACAAGTGCTCTCCAACAAACACCCCGTCTTGTTTTCAAAAATGAAGTGACGGCAAAAGCCATACAAAATGATAAGGGGCTTATTCAACTTGTTTTAACATTTCAAAAAAAACCGCAAGATTTAACCATTCAAATTGATAACGATTTTTCATTTAAAATTTTAAAACAATCCATTTTGGGAAAACACGCCTATCTCATTATTCAACCGAACCAAGAAATAGCGCCTGAAATACCTTTAAATCTGATTGTTTTAAGCAATGTCGGATGGTACCGCCTACCCGTCCTTGTGGAAACAGGTTCTTTTATTCCCGAAACAAAGGATGTTTCATGGTTTTTGCTTTTTAAAAGTGGTCTTCTCCTCTTTTTGTTCTCGCCTTTTTTCCCTTTTTTCCTTCTTCAAAAACCAACCGATGAAGCGTCCTTTGTTCGAGAAATTCAAAAAACACGACTGATTATAATCGGAACAACCTTTTGGGTTGCCCTTTTAAGCTCACTCGGATGGCTTCCGCTTCATTCTTTTACGATAACGCCTTTTGTCGGATGGTTTATCTTAATTCTTTTGACAATCTTATGCTTTAAACCCAAACAGTCTCTTTTGATTTGTTGTCTCTCTTTTTGGTTTCTTCCTAAACCCTTTTTGGATTCGGCATTCCAAATGCTTCCCGAAAGCGGAATCATTCCTTTTTTCACAATCTGTCTTTGGGGATTGTGTCTGTTGGCTCCGTTTAATATTATTCAAACGTTTAATCATTCCTTTTATCGCTTCTATCAAGCAATTCAAGCAGATCCGAAACCGGTTATTTTATTGGCAAAGATTCCCCTGATTCTCTTGTTCCTTTGGACGTTTTTAAGTCTATTCCTTCCGTTTTTCTACACACGACAAGACCCGATCTCCAAAGAGCAAATCAATTTGTTATCCGAACAAAATAAAGTTGTTTTGGTTCAAACACACCATAATTTATGCCTCAACTGTGAGCTTAATCGAATCTTAGCCGTGCACACGGGTGCCGCTCGACAACTGCTCAAAGATCAGAATCTTGTTCTTTCAGATATCGATACACATGATGAGCAAGGAAAATTATTTTTAGACACTTTTAAAATTCAAAATCGCGCAACAACACTTTTGTTCGGAAAACAAAAGCCGTTCGGACTTGAAGTGGACACATTCATCACTGCCGACAAATGGCCCAAATACCTAAAACAGATCATGGAAGAAGAAACACGATAATCCCTTTATCCGCTTGCACGATTGAAACAAAAACAAACGTCCGAAAATCATCTCCGTATATCCGTAAAATGCTTGAAACAAGGCTCTTTGACGATCAATTATTCTTTAAGCTAAAAAATTTTCTCAAACCCGTCAATCCGCCCGAGGGTTAAAAAACTTTTTTCCCGTCTTTTTTATACCGCATCAATGAGATCACCTGCGTGACCCCCGGCGTATTTTTAACAACGGCAATCGTTTTTTCCAACTCTTCCCGACTTTGTGCGATGCCAATCATATAAACCGTTCCGTTTTCCATAACCAATTTATAATTGACGGAAGAAATACCGGCCGTCAACGATAGTTCCATTCTGATTTTTGCCGACAAAACAGCGTCCTGATTAACAATTTCGAGCGAGGGCGGATTATTAATTCGAATATAATTGTAAATACGCTGAACCCCCGAAACAGACCAAACGGTTTGAACAACCTGATCAATCAACTCCAAATTGGGCAACGCTCCGTTCAAAAGAACCTGCCCCTCAAAAACAGTCACCTCAATATCAATGGCGTATTGTCCGTTTTGCCTTGTCAAAGCATCTCGAATGGCCAAATTCATTTTGGTATCATTCCAATCATCCGAAAAAGAACGATCATCCAATAAAACGGAACCGACCTTGTGAACGCCCGTATAAATCGTTCCGGCAAACTGGCATCCTGCCAAACAAACGCATAGACACGAGACAAAAATCAGTCTCATAAAACACTCCAAGCATTTTGAATATGCCGAGGACAAATTGATTTGTCTCGAAAAACAACGGCATCATATCGGATCATATCGTTTTGATAGCGAGGATAATTTTTTAAAAAAACGGCTGATGTTTTAATAATTCGGATTTGATGTTGAATCGTAATGGCTTCCAACGCTTCTTGATATGTTTTTCTCTTTTTAACTTCCACAAAAACAAGTGTTGTTCCTTTTTTGACGATTAAATCAATTTCTCCGGCGCCCGTTCCACGTCCGACAACATAATTTTTCCGGACCAAGCGATACCCCTTTAAAAGCAAGAAAAAACGAGCGATGCACTCTGCCAACCGACCCGTTTTATAACTGTTTTTAGAGACCATTTTTCCCTCCGTTTTCCTTAATCTCAAGAACTTTTTTATAAAGATCTCGCTTGTTTAATCCGGTCAAACTCACAATCCGCTCAACCGTATCACGGACGGAATAATCTTGAAGTGTTTTTTGAATCAGAGCCGTTAAGTCTTCCGCCGAGACGGCGTTTTCTGTTTTTTTATATCGATCCACCACCACGACAAGCTCACCTTTCGGAGCTCCCTCTTGTGTGTAATAGTCAATCAATTCCGATAACAAGCCGTTTTTTGTCTCTTCAAATTTTTTTGTTATTTCCCGAACGACTGCTGTTTCTCTGTCTCCCAAAATAAGGCGTAAATCCGAAAGCATTTCGATCAAGCGATGTGAGGTTTCATAAAAGATCAAGGTTGCCGGTATTGTCTCCAATTCTCTCAACATCTGTTGTCTGGCGTGTGTTTTGGGCGGTAAAAATCCTTTAAAGAAAAAAGAGTCGGAGGGCAATCCCGACAACTGAAGCGCTGACAAAACCGCATTGGCCCCCGGAACGGTCGTCACCTGAATCCCCTGCTCTCGACAAGCACGAACCAACTTATACCCCGGATCCGATACCAGCGGGGTTCCGGCATCCGAAACGAGTGCAATCGAAACACCTTTTTTTAGTTTCTCCAACAAACGGGGACGAACCGTATCCGCATTATGCTCGTGATAAGGCGTTAAAGGAGGAATTACGGATAACCCCAATAAAGAAAAAAGCTGTTTGGAAGTTCTGGTATCTTCACAAGCGATCAAATCAACATTTTCCAATGTTTTTTTGGCTCGTTCGGAAATATCACCCAAATTTCCGATCGGCGTTGAAACAAGATACAGCATAAAAAAATCCTTTAATACAGATAAAACTTGAAAAATTTCTTGAATTTAAGTATATCAAAAAGAAAGAGGGAATGAAAGGATTTATTTTAAAATGAAACAAAAATACGTATTGATTTTACTTGCGTTGCTCTTGTCGGGATGTCAATCTTCACTTTTAAAAATCAATCCATTGGATCAAAGCGAATCTGATACGCAATATACGATGCATCGGGCAGCCATGTTATTGCCTCTTTCGGGAGCTTCCGAAAAAGTCGGAGAATCACTTCAAAACGCTGCTCTTCTATCCAAGCTTGAACGACCCAATGACGGCTTATCCCTTCATTTTTATGATACAAAGGGAACAGCTGACGGAGCTCAAGAAGCCTTAAATGAGGCGTTAATGAATCATCCTGATTTAATTATCGGACCCGTTTTTTCATCAGAGGTAAAAGCTGTTGCCTCAGAGAATCCGAGTGCCTCCGTTATTTCTTTCACATCAGATACAAACGCAGTCACCTCGGATGTTTTTACGATGGGATTGCTTATTCCGGCTCAAGTGAATCGGATGATTCAGTTTGCTTGTGAATCTGGGAAAAGAGAGTTAGCTGTCATCGGCCCCGAGAATAAAACCGGAGAAATTGTCATGAACACCCTGTCAGAAGCAATCAAAACCTGCCCCGACATGATTCTCAAAAAAGTTTCTCTTTATGACCCCAAAACAATCAATTTAGATCCGGCCGTTTCTAAAATCGCACCGCCGTTTATCGATACCCGTAAAAAAGATCTGACGGAAGAAGAAAAATACCAATTATCACTTCCGCCCTCGGAACGAATCGATTTTGATGCCTTATTTATCTATGAAGAAGGAGCCAAAGCACAACAATTAGCCAGTTTGTTGGCTTACTATGATGTCACTCCGTCTGTAGTCGATGTTTATGGTCTGGCCGTCTTAAAACAAATTCAGGATAAAAATTTGGAAGGTGCCTACTTCCCTGATATGCCTCAAGAAAAATGGCTTGAATTTGAGAAAAAATATCAAACGGTTTTTGGTCAAAAACCGCATCCGCTCGCATCATTCGGATATGATGCCGTCTCCTTAGCATCCTATCTCAGCATGATCAACGCTTATGAAAAAATAACGGATCCGATCGGATACACGGGAATCAACGGACAATTCAGATTTTTGCCAAACGGAACCAATCAACGTCTTCTGGAAGTCTATCGCATTCAGTCCAAGGGAAAACACCAAAAAGTCAGTTCAGCTCCTCTTCATTATGAAGATTTATCGAGTTCAACTTTTAACTTCTTTTAACTTAAAGGAGCTATGAGAGAGCAGTTTTTAGCTCCTTTTGGCCTTTCTCGACCTTTTTAATCGGACAAAAGAGTGAAGATGAGTTGATTTAAAACGAGTGTGCTGTCCGTATCGGATCAGATCGTTTTCAACTCTTTTCAGTTTTTCAGCTTTTTAATCGGACAAAAGAGTGAAGATGACTTGATTTAAAACCAGTGCTCCATCAAGAGTCGGATAAACACGATCTTCTCTTTGTTCGATCCATCCGTATCGAATAGCCTTTAACAGCCCGTTTTGAGATAATCCCAAAACAGGGAACCCCTCGTGATATAATCGGAGCCCCATGATAACCCGCTCTTCAAACCGTTCTTCTTCGGAAAGCAACAAGACCTCGGGATTGTTTTGAAGCCATTTTGAAACTGTTTTAGCGTTTTCGGTTGCCATGGTTTTTAATCGACCGTGAGCGGCAGGACCTATTCCGATATAATCACCGCCTCTCCAATAGCATAAATTATGTCGGCTTTCAAATCCTGCTTTGGCAAAGTTTGAAATTTCATAAGCGGGTCGATCGGCCTCTTTCATGAGATGATACGTCAATCGAAAAAGCTCTTCGGATCGCTGTTCATCACAAGGGGAAACCTTATGTCGCCCAAACGGTGTGTCCGGTTCGATTGTTAACTGATATAAAGAATAATGTGTCAACCCCAACGAAAGAGCCTCTTTTAATTCCATCTCCCAGTCCTTGAGAGACTGATCGGGACGTGCGTAAATTAAATCCATATTCACGCGATCAAAAACACTTTGCGCTTCCTCCACCCGTTTTAGAGCTGTTTGGACGGTATGTTTTCGCCCTAAAAAAATCAAATCTTTCTCCCGCAAGGATTGAACTCCCAACGACAACCGATTGACACCCTCTTGTTTAAACGCTTTCATTTTTTGAAGTGAAATGGCATCCGGATTCGCCTCTAGGGTTATTTCGGCAGTGGATGAAACGGAAAACATCCGATGGATCAATTCAAGAATCCGCCCCATCAAAGAAGAAGACATTAAGGAGGGTGTTCCGCCTCCAAAATAAATTGTCTGAATCGAGGTCTCCGGAATCAGAGGCCGAAAAAACAAAAGATCTCTCTGATACCCCTTCAATAATACCTCTTCCGAGATCTGAGAAGAAACACAACTGGCAAAGTCACAATAAGGGCATTTGGAAAGGCAATACGGCCAATGAATGTATAATCCGAGAAGTGGTTTCGAAAGAGTTTTCATAAAACGCCTCTTGACAATCCGCTAAAAAAAAGATAGGATGAGCTCCTATGGTTTATTGAAAATTAATATTAACAAGAAAGAAGAAACTATGCAAATACTTATTTCTGGGCAACAAATTACTTTAGGCGACAACTTTCGATCCTATGCCGAAAACGCGTTAGAAACAGCCGTCTCCAAATATTTTGACGGTGCTATCAGTGCAGATATTCGTGTGACGAAAGACGGAAACAATATTAAGACAGAATTAACCGTCAATCCGGCGACCGGATCGATCGTTCGTGCTTCTGCTTTATCGGCAGATGCATACGCCTCTTTGGACGGTGCCGTTTCTCGTTTGGCTCGTCAATTACGCAAATATAAAAACAAACTGGTTGAACGCAAAAACCAAGTTGTTGAATTGGTAGATATGGCGGTTATTGAATCAGACTCTCAAGAAGAAGAGGCTCAAGAAGCCCCCATTATTATTGCCGAAATGCAAACAGAACTTCCCATTTGTACGGTCAGTGCCGCCGTTATGAAAATGGATTTGGAAGGATTACCTGCTCTTTTATTTAAAAACACGGCACATGGCGGATTGAACATGGTCTATAGAAGAGCCGACGGAAACATCGGTTGGGTAGATCCGAAAAACAAATAGGATTTTTTATGAAAATTACAGATATTTTATCAAAAGATTCTGTTATCTGTGATGCTACGGCTTCCAGCAAGAAACAGACGTTAGAAATGCTCTCTCGATTGGCTTCACAAAAAACCGGATTGAATGAGAGAACTATTTTTGACGCATTGATTGAACGCGAACGTCTCGGAACAACCGGTGTTGGAAAAGGAGTTGCGCTCCCTCATACGCGTTTAGCTAAATTAGATCGGATTTACTGTGCCTTTATGAAAACATCGCCCGTTGATTTTGAGGCGGTTGACGGAAAGGTCGT
The DNA here is from genome assembly GCA_949286245.1 of uncultured Alphaproteobacteria bacterium. Taxonomy (GTDB): domain Bacteria; phylum Pseudomonadota; class Alphaproteobacteria; order CAAHEQ01; family UBA3637; genus CALXPF01. Next base: position 10,018 of record CASECF010000002.1, on the reverse strand, counting down.
CGATTTAATCTTTTTGCTGTTAGTTCCGGAAGAGGCAGGTGCCGATCATTTGAAAGCATTGGCTCGACTCTCCAGAATTTTAAGAGATGAAACAGTCGCTGCTGATTTAAGAGCACAAAAAACAGTAGATGGTTTATATCAAATCATCTGCCAAAGCGATACGGACGATTTGTAAGTTCTCTTCCAAAAAGCTCGAAAAAAAACCGCGATTAGTCGTGGTTTTTTTTGAACTTTTCAATACTCCTTCACAAGCTAATGCCATCGGGTATTAGCTGTTTTGAATGACTTTTGCCCTACTCAAAAACTTCGCAACCCTAACTACCGGACAAATCTACCGATATCTACCTGCTGACACGGGACACAATAGCTCACTATCGCACCGTTATATGCGCAGATCTACCGACATCTACCTGTTGACACGGGACACAATAGCTCACTATCGCACCGTTATATGAGCAGATCTACCGACATCTACCTGCTGACACGAGGCACAATAGCTCACTATCGCACCGTTATATGCGCAGATCTACCGACATCTACCTGCTGACATGGGGCACAATAGCTCACTATCGCTCCGTTATATGCGCAGATCTACCGACATCTACCTGCTGACACGGAGCCCAATAGCTCACTATCGCTCCGTTATATGAGCAGATCTACCGACATCTACCTGTTGACACGGGCAGTATTCTGTTCGAATCATAAAAACTTATTGATATTTAAAGCGTTTCTCAACTAATCAGAGTCGTTTAGAAATCGAAAAAAGCTAATCCATAAACCTGTTTTTACACATAATCTTCATTTTATTTTAAGTTTTCACGTGTGTTTATAAATATTTGTTTTTTTTATATTTTTTTATTTAAAATATAAAAACTTCTTAAAAAGCAAACAATCCGGCAGGGAAGCATTGCTTTTCTGTGGGATAAAATATATATTTTTCGTAAAAAAACTCTATATCATAAGAGAATCACGGCTTTTTTATTTTTGTCTATTTTACGTCTCAAAAAAGCAGTTGCATTTTAACCATTTATCAATAAATTAACTCTAGACTGACTATGAGGAACACTTTTAAAGAAAGGAGATAAAATGACCCAAGATCAAATTACATTATCAGACGAAGAACGCCAACCCTGTGAAGTTTGGACTCGTGTCATGGGTTATTTTAGACCTTACAATCACTTTAATAAAGGGAAGAAGAGTGAATTTAACGAGCGTCAATGGTTCACGGAAGAGCGAGTTAATCAAGCTCTTTGTCCTAATTTAAAGAAAACCGCCTAGTTTATAATGAAAGAAGTTTTTTTGTATACGGATGGGGCGTGCTCCGGAAATCCAGGCCCCGGAGGGTGGGCATGCTTATTGGTTTATAAAACGCAAGAAAAAGAGCTTTCCGGAGGATCGACCCATACAACAAACAATCAAATGGAGTTGACGGCGGTTATTAACGGACTTCGCCAACTTAAAGAGAACTGTGTCGTTCATCTCTATACGGACAGCAAGTATGTTCTGGAAGGAGCAACGCGTTGGCTTTTTGATTGGAAAAAAAATAACTGGAAAAAAGCAGATAAAAAACCCGTTCTCAATCAAGATCTTTGGCAGGAATTGGATAAACAACTCTCACGACATACCATTCATTGGAATTGGGTTAAAGGTCATGCCGGACATCCGGAGAATGAGCGTGTTGACCAACTGGCCTGCCAACAACGAGATCTGTATTCATCATGATGGCCCTCACCCCGATAACGCCTTTTCATTCTGAATTTACTAAAAAAAATAGAGATATTCTTATCCTTTAAATATGAATGAGAAGAATTGATTTGTACGATCTTTAATTCTCCCATCATTTCATTATCCCTCCCCGAATAATATCATAGGAAACAATTTGGATCTTGGCTAAAAAAGGCAGTATTTATTTTGGCTTTATTATGATTTGTGTATGAGGGCTCATCACAATTCATATGCTCTACTGTGTTATTAAAAACCGGCGTTGTGTATAATTTTCGGAAATTGTGCATTCATTAGTCTTTGGGGCAGTAGATTTCTTCTCATAAAGTGATCACAGTGAAATAATTTTATTTATCTCTATTTTAATGAAAAATCATACTCTATTCATAATTGAGCTTTTATTTTTAGCCCTCACATGCCAAAATAATACACAACTCATTGATTTTATTAAAAAAATAAAAAATATAATTGCAATCCCGACACACTTGTCACACACGTTATGTTCTATTTTTGAAAAGAAATCAACAAGCAAGCGTATCAAACAAGTGTTTTATTTTATTTGATTTTATGAAATAAGAAACCTTATTTAACAAAGAAAACAACAAACCAATCACACACCGGATAACAACACTTAAAGAATATAATAAATAATATAATAATATATATTAAGAAATAACGACAAAGAATTTGTTCAGTCTAAAATCATATTTTTTAACTTTTATCTTTCTCATCAAACAAGATGAATACCAACCATACCTAAATCGATCCGAAAAATAGCCATCTTCTTTTTCAAGAGGATAAGGGATACGAATAGAATACATTTCTGAAGTGGAAAATTTTCTTGGAAGGCGGGTGGACGCTAGAAAACCGCACATTACGACGGATCAGCTTATTTGAGTCTCTTATTCGCTGACATCCACCCAAACAAGGGTTCGCATTTTAAAAATGCGACTTTCCGTAATGTGTGGAATTTCTAGTTCCGATAAAATACTTTGCCTTAGCGAGGATATTATACGTTAAAAAAAACAAAAATCAATGATTATCTGAAAAATGGCATCATTCGCAATGATGAAAAATTTTTATCCCACCGATCAAGCATAAAAATTCTAAAACAGGGAATGGAGCAAAAATGAAAGATGAACATTTTATCAATAGATACAAAAATCCCCGATCAAATGATCGGGGATAAAAAAGATTAAGCTTCCAAACTTTCCAAAACGACCGTTCCTTTTTTCTGACGAGCAGCCGTGTAATACTGACGAAGGGAATCACGGATCATATGCGGAGTCGGAATTTTCTCCATACAAATAGAACCCGTTTTATCGGTTGAATTGACATAAACCGTTCCTAAATCTGCCCAAATATCAATCAAAGACTGCTCGGCCCGGCTATCAACGATACGGAACAATTCAATTTCATCAACCACTTTACTGAAAATACCACTGATGATCACTAATCGCTGACTGGTTAAAACATAACTGTGATAAATCCGTTTATAATACAAAGCGAAAATAAACAATCCACAGGTTATCACAATCAAAAACCAATAAAGCGGATTATACTTAATATCAGCAATGGAACCGGTCACCTCCCAAATAAAATCTTCATCTCGATTGATAATGCTCCGAATAATATTTTCATTTCTCATATTTTGTTCTCCTTCAATAGAATCGCATTTGCCCTCTGTGAAGCAGAATATATGAAAAAAAATCAAAAAACAAGAATTTTATTTGCTAAAGAGAAGCGATTTTCATACGTTTATATGCAAAAAACATACTATCCTATTTTTTTTTGAAAAAAACAACTTTTACGCTAGACAACAGGTTGTTTTCTTCCTAAAGTTATATTGCTTCAATTTATATTTTAGAAAGGAGAATAAAATGAAGAAGTATTTATTATCAAGTTTAGCAATTGCCGGTTTAATGGTTGTGGCAACAACCGCTTCGGCTGAGCCAATGCACAAACCATACGTTGTGGGTGAAGTCGGATATTCTTTTGGAACAAATGATAACGGTGATGCCGGTCTTTTAGGTATCGGTACCGGTTATAGCATCAATGAATTTTTAAGAACGGATGTTATTTTATCTTATCGTGGTTGGGGGGATTTAAACTTCAAGAGCTCAGCCGGAAAACATAAAGCCGATGTTTGGTCAATCCCTGTTTTGTTTAATATGTATGCCACATATCCGATCCATGATAAAATGGGCGTTTATGCCATGGGTGGTATCGGTATGGCCTACAACAAAACAGACAGCATCACGGGTGCAAAAGGGAAAGGTCGTTTCAACTTTGCTTGGAACGTTGGTGCCGGTGTTGACTATATGATCAATGATTGCTGGACATTAGATTTAGGATACCGCTATTCCGATTTGGGAACGGGTCGTGTTTCAGCCAGAACGGGTGAAGGTTATGACGGCAAAACAAAACAAGACATTCGTTCTCATGACGTGAAATTATCCGCAAGATATCACTTCTAAGAGACGGATCTCTCATATAAAAGGCGAATGAGTGTTTCATTCGCCTTTTTCTTTAAGCTCAATTATGAATAGTGTATAATTTTTCATTAAAATCAGGAATGAACGTATATGAGAGATAAATAAAATTATTCCGGTGACCTTCTGTTTTATGAGAAGAAATCCACACCTCTAAGCCTTAATGAATACACAATTTCCGTAAATTATACACAACGCCGGTTTAATAACACAGTAGAGCATATGAATTGTGATGAGCCCTCATACACAAATCATAATAAAGCCTTCTTTATTAAATCATACAGGACTATTTATCCAATGATTGAAGCTGTATCAAAAGATTTTGCATATCCTCCGGCAAAGGTGCCTCAAAAGACATATATTGATTAAGCCTCGGATGAACAAATCCCAAAAAACCGGCGTGTAAAGCCTGTCTTGGGAAAAACTGGATGAGTTCGGGTGCACTTTTGGGAACAATGCCATAAACTTTATCCCCGATTAAAGAATGACCGATGGAGGCCATATGGACACGAATCTGATGTGTCCGACCTGTTTCTAAAACACATTGAATATGAGAGGCCAATCCATGTCCGAAAACCGCCAATCGTTCATAATGCGTGACTGCCGACTTTCCGCCGTGAGAAACAATCGCCATTTTTTGTCGATTGGTCGGTGACCGTCCAATATTCCCCGATACAATTCCACTGATTTGTTTAACATATCCCCAAACAAATGCTTGATAAATTCGCTCAATTGTGTGTTCTGCAAACTGCTCGGATAAATGCGTATGCGTAAAATCATTTTTGGCAACAACCAAAATCCCGCTCGTCTCTTTATCAATTCGATGCACAATCCCCGGTCGTTTAACACCGCCGATCCCCGACAAAGAAGATCCGCAATGATAAAGTAAAGCATTAACAAGAGTTCCTTGAAAATTGCCGGCGCCTTGATGCACCACCATTCCGGCCGGCTTGTTCACAACCAATAAATCCTCATCCTCATATAAAATATCCAACGGAATATTTTCGGCTTGAGGAGAAGCCGGAACCGCATCCGGCGGAATAATCATATAAGAGGAACCGACATGGACTTTTTGATTGGCTTTTGAAAAAACCTCATGTGTTTCAACATCTTCAACCGATCCATTCTCTATCAAGCGAATAAATTGATTACGAGAATAATAGGGGAAAGAACGAACCAAAAACTTGTCCAGCCTCATTCCCTCTTCTTCTTTTGTCACTTTTTGCGTGACAAGAGGTTCTTTTTTCGTGTATTCTTCTTCCGAAGAAGAAATGAGATCTTCATCTAAAATTGTCTCTAATGGATCATCGTACATACCGTAGCTCCGCAGAAAGGATTTAATATGAAAGCAACCATGATACTCAAAGCTCTGACGCTCATAATGGGATTATTAATTTTATCGGCTTTCGTCGTTATTCTGGTCAAGGTATCAGAAAATGACAAAAAAATCAAGGATGAAAAACCGATCACCTCGACAAAGGCAAATCTCTCTCTCCTGTTAAAAGACAAAGCATCCGATCAAAAAAGCGAAACGAATCTGATCACGACTGATACCGAAACACATGCGGATAATATTCCGGATTCGAATCAACCGGTTCCGCTGATTGCCGGTGAAAAAATTACTCATCTCATATCATGCCATCCTTATACATGCCTGCTCACATCTCATCCGGATGGACAGCGTCTTTTGATTGTTTCTCATGAAAGGGGACATATTCTTCGTGAAATGTCTTTTAGTACAAAACAATGAGTTTTCTTCTCAAAGCTACACCACTATCCATGCAAAAAAGCTTTTCTGTTGATAAAAATGGCAAAAGTTTTTGCACCGTTTCCTGTCATGAAACAAAACATATTTGTATAAAAGATAGTTATGAGCTTTGAAGATGCCACACCTGTTATTCATCTCCTCCATTTAAAAGGAAAGAATATGTTGTCTGATTTTTCTACCATCCCTTCCGACAAATCCCGTACGCCTATTTCAAATCGTGTTCAAGGAAAAAATATTCTGGCAATCGCTTCTCCCAAAAGCGGTATCGGAAAAAGTTTTTTGGCTTTATCCATTTCTCAAGCTTTAAGTCGACAAAATAAGTCTGTTTTACTGTTTGATGGAGATCTTGGCTTGTCCAATTTTAATCTACCAATAACAACCCCGTCAGTACGCGATTTAAACGCCGTTTTAGAATGCCGATTACCCCTCAATGTTCTGACAAGTTCTCCTCAAGATTTTGCATTTCAAGTGATTACGGGACGATCCGGCAAAAAAACATTGGGCAACATTTCTCTTCCCAGACTCTATCTCATTCGAGACGATTTAAAAGCACTGGCCTCACACTATGATTATGTTATCATCGATTCGGGAAGCGGTTTGGAAAAAATAATTTCATTTTTGACGGGATTGGCTCAAACAACTTGGGTTATTTGCACAAGTGAACCTGATTCACTCCAAAAAACTATTTCTTTTGTTCAAATGCTTCATTCAAAAGCACCGGAAATGGAAATAGGTCTTCTGATTAATTTCGCACGATCCAAACAAGAAGGAGATGAAACATACGCTACCCTTTGTCGAGCCATCTATCCATGTTGCGGTTTTACCCCCTTTTTAGTCGGGATCATTTTAAAAGAAAAAGAAGTCGCTCCCCTTTTCTCCTCCAAAAAATCTGACCCGATATGTCCACCTGCTCTGATTGAAGAGAACATAAAAGAAATCGTTAAACCCTTGTTAAGCTCTTTTTAGATTCTTTTTAAAGACACCCGAAAAATATTTTTCACACAAGAAGTCTGATAAATGGGTATCGAAACGGCATAATGTTTTTCTTGACTTTCCCCTTCAAACATATTATGTCTTTAGTATATTTTTCAAAAGATAGAAAGGGTTAAGATGAATTTAAAAAATATTTTTGGCTCCGCAAATGATCGTTATTTGCGTCGTTTTAAAAAAACCGTCAATAAAATCAATTCGTTGGAACCTGTTTACGAGCAGTTATCCGATGAAGCATTAAAAGCCAAAACAGAAGAATACAAAAAACGTCTCAATGATGGGGAGACACTGGATGAGTTATTACCGGAAGCCTTTGCATCCGTTCGAGAAGCATCTAAGCGTGTTTTAGGGTTACGCCCATTTGATGTTCAATTGTTGGGCGGTATGATTTTAAATAAAGGTCATATTGCCGAAATGCGAACCGGTGAAGGAAAAACATTGGTTGCGACCATGCCGGTTTATTTAAATGCATTAACCGGTAAAGGCGTTCATGTTGTGACGGTTAATGACTATTTAGCCAAAAGAGACAGTGAATGGATGGGTCAAATTTATCGTTTTTTAGGTTTAACGGTCGGCTGTATCACACATGACATGAGTCAAGAAGCACGTAAAGAGGCTTATTTGGCAGATGTCACATATGCCACAAACAACGAATTAGGATTTGATTATCTAAGGGACAATATGAGATTTCGTTTAGAAGACATGGTTCAACGCCCCTTTTACTATGCAATTGTGGATGAAGTCGACTCTATTTTAATTGATGAAGCCCGTACGCCCTTGATTATTTCGGGCCCTGCGGAGGACTCCTCCGAGAGATATAAGAGTGTGGATAAATTGATCAGGAATGTGCGACCGGAACATTATGAAAAAGATGAAAAGCATCGGCAAGTGACATTAACGGAACAAGGGACTGAGTTTGTCGAACATTTATTGCAAGATTCGGGGCTCATTCAAGGAGGTCTGTATGACACACAAAATATTGCCTTTGTTCATCATGTTGATCAAGCATTAAAAGCCCATGTTTTATTCACGAAAGACATCGATTATATTGTAAAAGGCGGAAAAGTCGTCATTATTGATGAATTCACGGGTCGAATGATGGAAGGCAGACGCTATTCGGATGGTCTGCATCAAGCGATTGAAGCAAAAGAAGGGGTTGAAATTCAACCTGAGAATCAAACACTGGCGTCCATTACCTTTCAAAATTATTTCCGAATGTATCCGAAACTGGCCGGCATGACGGGAACAGCGATGACGGAAGCCGGTGAATTTGACAGCATCTATCATTTGGAAGTCATCGAAATTCCGACAAATAAACCATCAGGCAGAAAAGATGAGCAAGATGTTATTTATCGAACAGCTCAAGAGAAATATGATGCCATCATTGATGAAATACAAGCGGCTCATAATCGCAAACAACCCATCTTGGTCGGCACAACCTCTATCGAGAAATCCGAAATATTAGCCTCTTTACTTAAGAAAAAAACATCTATTCCGTTTAACGTTCTAAATGCACGTCACCATGAGCAAGAAGCTCAAATCGTGGCACAAGCAGGTGTACCGGGGGCGGTGACCATTGCCACAAACATGGCGGGACGAGGAACGGATATTCAACTCGGCGGTAATTTTGAAATGCGTTTTGCAGAGGAAAAAGCAAAAAATCCGGAAGCAGACAATCAAAAACTCGCCGAAAAAATTAAACAAGAGATTGAGGCGGGTAAAAAAATCGCTTTAGAAGCCGGCGGACTATATGTTTTAGGATCGGAACGTCATGAGAGTCGCCGAATTGACAATCAATTAAGAGGACGATCCGGTCGTCAAGGAGATCCGGGGAAATCTAAATTTTTTGTATCATTGGAAGATGATTTAATGCGTATTTTCGGATCGGAGCGGATCGGAAATATTCTAAAAACGTTGGGAATGCCGAAAGGACAAGCGATCGAGCATCCATGGATCAGCAAAGCGATTGCCGTTGCCCAACAAAAGGTCGAAGCCTATCACTTTGATGTTCGTAAAAATCTCTTAAAATATGACGATGTCATGAACGATCAACGGAAGGTGATTTACGAACAACGAAAAGAATTGATGGAAGCCGATTCGGTCAACGACGTGATTAAGGACATGAGAGAAGACTGTATTCAAAATCTGGTTTACTCATTGGCACCGTCTAAAAGTGTTCCGACAGACTGGAATGCCGATGAGTTAGAGAAAGAAAGCATGCGTTTATTAAATATCTCGGTTCCTTTTTCTTCTTGGATCAATGAACCCGGAATTTCTCCGGAAATAATGGTTGAGAGATTATCCTCATTAACAGAGAAAGCGATTGAGGAAAAGATGTCACTTATTCCGGTTGATTTCAGAAAACAATTGGAAAAAAGCATCCTCATTCAATCAATCGATCAAAACTGGAAAGAGCACTTACAAACGCTTGATTTTATGAAAACAGCGATTGGACTTCGGGCTTACGGACAACGAAATCCGCTGAACGAGTACAAACGAGAAGCTTTTTATTTGTTTGAAAATTTGTTGTATCGTGTCAGAGAACGTGTGACGGGTCTGTTATGTCATACCGAATTTCAAATAAAAGAGCCGACTCCACCCGCACAAATGCAGGCAGAACACCCATCTGCTTCGGAACAAAGTGCATTGCAATCGGAACAAAAAGACACGCCGACCGTAGCGGAAAACAATTCTGCTAAACCGGTTATATCCGATAAAATTCAACGAAATGCCCCCTGCCCTTGCGGTTCGGGTAAAAAATACAAACACTGTTGCGGAAAATTAAGTTAAAGAAAGCCCCCGTTTTCTTGATCTGTACCCCATAAATTGGACAATAAAAAAAAGTCCCGAGGGATGTAAGTCAAGCGGGAGGATTAAGCATATGGCATCGGCGTTGAGCCGGTGTCATTTTGTTTAAGCTCCACTGACAACGTTCATTATTATAATAATAGATATAATTTTCAACTTTAATTTTGAGCTCATCAAAGGTTTGGCAAGATTTGAGGTCAATCTCGTCTTTCAAGTGTCCGAAAAAGCTTTCAATCGG
>CASECF010000001.1 GCA_949286245.1 uncultured Alphaproteobacteria bacterium | reverse complement strand
AATTCCACCAAGATATGCAATAGCCGATGTAATGGCTAAATTGAAAAGCCAATCTTCCTCGCAAATAAGAGCCAAGTTTACTTGGCTCAGCAAAGTATATTTTAAGGAAAATGTATTTTGGTCACGGGGATACGTCGTCAGTAGCGTTGGCTTAGATGAAGATAAAATTAAACATTATGTAGAATTTCAAGGATGACAGGATTTAGGTCAGCTCCGTTTGGAGCTGTAAGGAAAAGGCACCCAAAGGTGCCTTTTCTATAGAACCCCCAGTTTACTGGGGGATATCTATTCAATCATAAAAATAAAATATATATCTACCAAAAAAAAGTGAATATCACCCCATAACCATTCAATCTCTGGATCATAGAAATGTAATTACTTTGTAATTACATTTCTATTTTTACCAACTTTTGATTCGACATAAAAAAATAAAAAAAGAGAATTTTAAATAAATTCTCTCTTAATAATATAGATTAAAAAAAATACTTTTAAATTTTTCTATTGTTTCATATTCTGATTTCTATCAGTCTGATCGAATCTTCGGCTTGGGTGCCGTGTCACTTTAAACGAATCATAGACTATTGGAGGATCTTTTTTTACTGATTGTTCCTTTTGATATTCTGATAATGCTGTCATAATTTCTTCGACACCTTGTTCTTTTGCTAACGATAAGGCTGTTTTTCCACGTTTATCTTGAAGATCAATTTTCGCTCCATTATCTAATAACAACCGAACAATACGTTTATTTTTACTCAAAATCGCTTTCATTAAAGCTGTTTCCCCATTTTTATCTTGAGCATCTATCGGAGAATTGTATTTTAACAATAATTGAACCAAATACTCTCGATCTATTCCTTCAGCTGCCAACATTAACGCTGTTTGACCTTGATTGTTTTTTAATGCAACATTGGCTTCATAAGTTAATAACAGATCTACATTTCGAATATCTCCTTTTCGAATAGCCCACATTAAGGGAGTCATATTACAATAATCTTGATGATCAACATCAGCATGATAATTCAATACCAATTGAACCATGTCAGGACCATGTTCCAAGGCATACTCCAATATAGTCTTCCCAAAATAATTTTGGATATGAACATCTGCACCATATCTTAATAACAATTTAACTTTAGGATATGCATCAACACTTTGCATGGCTTTCATAAGAGGGGTGCAATCGGAACAATCTCTATAATTAACATCAGCCCCTAACTCAAGGAGATTTTTAAATTCCCACAAAGGGTCTGTGTTTTCTTGAGCCATCATCATTAATCGCCAAGAGTAGTACTTCTCTAAATCTGGTTTGTTTGTTATCTTCTTATTTTCTTTTTTCCCAAATAAAAAATCAAATAAACCCATTTTTATTTCTCCATTTAAAATTTATAATCAATAATCATAAAAACAATTTACATATTACACTATTTTACTTATCTCAAATTTTGACAATCTCTTGTGAAAAATCCTGTTTTAGTCCTTACAAATTATAACATGCTATCACAAAAAAAATTTTTGTCAACACTTTTTAATATTTTTATAATTTATTTCAATTAAATTCAATATATCAAATATATTTCTTTAAAACTTATCACGTTTTTAAAAATGAATACATTTTCAAAACTTCATAATAGAGCCTACAGATAATACTTCTATTCATTGACATTTTTTAACCAAAAAACTATTTTATAATCACGATGTAATTATAAAATATATACTAACAAATAATATGATTTAATAAAAATATCTGAACCTATTTCATTTTAAAATATATAATTTCTCTATAAACAAACACAATGTAATTACAATGTAATTACATTGTGTTTATATAAAACCTCTTATTTCTTTTCTAATAAATATTTCTCAGCACTTAAAGCAGCGACACATCCGGTTCCGGCTGCGATAATGGCTTGTCTGTAAATAGGTTCTTGGACATCTCCACACGCAAAAACACCGGGAATCGAGGTTGCAAATGTCTTTTTATCCGTCACAATATATCCCTCTTTATCAATTTCTAATTGATCTTTAAAAAGATCAGAATTCGGGTTATGACCAATGGCTACAAAGGCACCATCAACCGGTAATAACGACGTATCTTTTGTTTTAACATTCTCTAATTTCAATGCTTTTAATTGATTGTCTCCTAAAAACTCGACCACTTGCGTATCCCAACGTATTTTCACTTTAGGATGATACAGTAATTTATCTTGTAAATGTTTTTCAGCTATCAAATGATCACTTCGACAAACCAGTGTCACTTTTTCAGCCACTTCTGTTAGATAAAGAGCCTCATAAACAGCAGAACTTCCGCCTCCAATCACGGCAATATGCTTATTTTTATAGAAGAAGCCATCACAGGTAGCACAAATAGAGATTCCATGTCCCTTAAACTTATCTTCTCCTTCCACCTCCAACCATTTAGCAGTAGATCCGGTAGCTATAATCACGGCATCAGTTGTCCAAATCTGCTCCATTTCTGTCTCAATCTCAAAAGGTGTTTTTGAAAAATCGACTCGACGCACCATTTCATATTTTAACTGAACTCCAACATCTTCCGCTTGTTTTTGAAAATGGGACATCAGATCAATTCCGGAAATACGCGTAAAACCGGGGTAATTTTCGACTTCATGCGTCAACATAATCTGTCCCCCAGCCATATGCCCCGTCATTAAAACGGTTTCAAGACCGGCACGTGTTGTATAAATGCCAGCCGTATAACCCGCAGGACCCGATCCGATAATTAAAACACGTGTATGCATATTCTCTCCCTTCTACGATCAATCAATTATACTTTATTAGACGTATTTAACATCTAAAATTTCGTATGATTTCTCACCTTTTGGGGTTTTGACCTCTACAACATCTCCTTTATTTTTACCAATTAAAGCCTTAGCAATCGGGGATAAAAACGAAATCAAACCCAAATCCAGATTAGCTTCATACTGTCCAACAATTTGATAGGTATATTTTTTCTCCGTGTCCAGATCTTCCAAATAAACAAGTGCTCCAAATACAATTTTATCCCCCGAAAGAGTTTTAGTATCAATAACTTGAGCATGAGATAAAGCACTTTCCAGTTCCATAATACGTCCCTCATTAAAACTTTGTTGTTCACGAGCAGATTGATATTCCGCATTTTCAGAAAGATCACCATGTGCTCTCGCTTCCTCAATTGCTGCCACAATTCGAGGGCGTTCAACCAATTTTAATCGTTTTAATTCTTCATTCAAATCAGCATACCCTTTAGAGGTCATTGGTACTTTTTCTTCCATTATATCTTATCCTTTCAATTATTAAAGTAAAAAATAGACCACGGTCTTTTTGCCCGCGGTTTTTATCTGATTTTTCTATTATTATAGCGGTTTCAAAAAAGAATGCAACCATTTATTTTTAATACGTCTTCTGCATATAGAACACTCTGGCCCACAATGTAATTACAATGTAATTACAAAATAATTTTCAAGAAAGGATAGCGGTAGATAAAAAACAAGTGAGACAGACGGAAATTCTCATCTATCTCACTTAAAAAACTAAAAAAAATCAATCAATTGTAATCCGCCAGACCGCACCGTTTTTTGTCACTTTTACTTCGATGTGTTGTTGGGCCAACAAGGAACGAATATGATCTGCTTTTTCCCAATCTTTAACGGAACGAGCTTGTTGCCATTCTTGAAACAAATGTTCCTGTTCCGGTGTCAATGATTGTTTTTGTTCTTGGGGAAGAAGTCCCAAAACAGAATCAAACCAGTTCATCTGATCCAAAATACAATCTGCATTTTCACGGCTCAATTGATGAAAATTTTTATTAACAAGACTGATAAAATCAAAAATAGCTGCCAATGCGACCGGCATATTCAAATCATCATCCAAACCGGTTTCAAATTTTTCTCGAACAGTCTGAAGAGCCTCGTCTAAATCAGCCCAACCGGACCCGCAAACCTCTTCTTTTAATCGATGAATAAAGTTAATCAATCTGTCAACAACACTTTGATTCCCTTTTAGATTACTTTCTTGAAAATCCATTGTCATCCGATAGTGGGCTTTAATCAACTCATATCGAATGGCTTCTGCCGTATATCCTTTATCCAATAAGTCTTTTAAAATAAAGAAGTTATGCGCTGATTTGGACATTTTCTTACCATTCACGGTAATATGGGCGTTATGCAACCAATAGTTTACAAAACGACATCCGTAAGCACATTCGGATTGAGCAATTTCGTTTGTATGATGCGGGAAAATCAAATCAACCCCACCGACATGCATATCCAACGGTTGTCCCAAATATTTACGGGCCATGGCAGAACACTCTAATGACCATCCGGGACGCCCTTTTCCAAAAGGAGTTTCCCAAAAAACATCCCCGTCTTTTTCAGGATTATAGGCTTTCCAAAGCGCAAAATCTTGAGCATCTTCTTTTTCGTACTCATCCGCTAAACGACCGTCTGCGTTTGTTCTTAATTGTTGAGCACTAATTCCGGCCATTTGACCATATTCCGGAAAACTGCTAATCTTAAAGAAGATATCTCCTGAGGGTGTTTTGTAGGCATGACCTTTTTCCAAAAGGAGAGAAATAAGCTCTATCATAGCCTCTATTTCTTCGGTAGCTCTCATGACAATATCCGGTTTTTGTATATGCAACCGTGAACAATCTTTAAAAAATTGATCAGCATAAAAATCCGTAAATTCCCTCAATGATTGACCTTTTTCTCGAGAATCTCGAATAGTCTTATCATCAACATCGGTTAGATTCATAGCAAAAGTCACTTTAAAACCTTTGTATCGTAAATATCGATTAACCAAGTCATAAAAGACATAAGCTCTTAAATTTCCGATATGGGCATAATTATACACGGTCGGACCACATCCGTAAAAACGTACTTCTCCGTCACGAATAGGCTTAAAAACTTCTTTTTGATGGGTTCGTGTATTAAAAAATGACAGCATTTTATATCCTTTCTTTCAATAAGGAAGCATATCATAATCTCTTTTTTAACTCAACTTTTTTTTGAAAGTATCGCTGAAAAAAAATATTCACATTTTTTCTTTTTTTTCTTTAAAAAAATAAATTTAGTTATGGTAGTGTCTGTGCATAATGTGAATAACTTTTTAATATTTTTCTTGACAGTCAAAATTGAAATAAAAGACTCGTTATTTTTATTTTTATTTATTGTATTTTGGGCGAATCGGAAGCATTTTCTTGGAATGGAAGAAGGCATGTGCATAACATATGAACAAAAATCAATATCTTTTTTTTATGAACAAAAAATGTCCGAAAAATAAAGTTATCCCCATAAAAAAAAGTTATTCACAGGTGTAAAAAGGAGAGGGAAGTGGATATGAATGGTATTAAAAAAAGTGAGAATATTTTCAAAACGGAAAAGGACGATTTATATTGCCTTGAAAAAAAATTATTTTTTTATATACTCTTTATAAGAATAAGGAAGGACAAATAAATGAGAGAAATTGTTTTTGATACGGAAACAACCGGTTTAGATCCGTTTAGCGGAGACCGGATTGTTGAAATCGGATGTGTCGAATTATTTAATCATCTTCCGACCGGACGGACATATCACCAATATATCAATCCGGAGCGCTCGTTGAGTGAAGAGGTGGTTGCCGTTCATGGATTAACAGAAGATTTTTTGTCGGATAAGCCGACTTTTTCTGAAATTGCTGATGATTTTTTGAATTTCATCGGTGATGACTCTGTACTCGTTGCTCATAATGCCTCTTTTGATATGAAATTCATCAATGCTGAGCTTTCATGGATCGGAAAAGAGCCTCTTTCTTATGATCGAGTCGTGGATACGCTCGTGATCGCACGTAAAAAATTTCCGGGAGCCCGAGTTAATTTAAATGAGTTGTGTAAACGTTTCGGTGTTGATAATTCTGCCAGAACAGTTCATGGTGCGTTGCTTGACAGTGAGTTATTAGCAGATGTATATCTGGAATTATTAGGGGGACGAGAACCGGGGTTGATTTTAGAAAAAAAATTCGAAAATAATCAAAAGAGTCTCACAAAAGGTGCTGAGCCTGTATTGGCTGAGCGGGTGATGCATGAACCGAGATTTTTTCCGATTTCTCAAGATGAATTAGAACAACATTCTGAATTTGTTAAAAAAATAAAAAATAATATATGGGGGATTTCATGAAAGCAAAAAACATTTTTTTGATTTTTTGTCTTGTTTTGAGTGGTACGGTACACGCTCAAATGTTGGATACATTATCGTCATTAGCCGTACAAGGCGGTTTGACGGCTGGATCTGTTCAAGGTGTTAAAAAAGGATTATCTTTAATGCAACAGAATCAGGTTGTTCAAGCTTTGAATTTGATGGCTATGGAAATTCGAACACAGTATATAAGTGGATATAATGGGTTATCCAAAAATGATTTTCAAGGATCTCCTTTTGGAGCGTTAGATTGGAATGTCGGTCCTTATGGAACTGGTCAATTTTTTATCGAATTAAAAGGGTTGGATCAATCTTCTTGTCAACGATTACATGATTTAATGTCTCAATCAACAAGCAAAATTATCATTAATCAAGACAATGGATCTTGTGGGGACCAGAATCGTTTGATGTTGGTGTTTGATTAAATAATAATTTGAAATTTATATTATTTTTCTTTTTAATTGTGTTTTTTACAAGAATTCGGTTTTGACATAAAAAGTCTTAATTATATTTGTGTATGAGAGCTTATTACAATTTATATGCTCTCGTGCGTTATTAAGCCTACTTTGAATATGATTTTCAGAAATTATGCATTCATTTGGATAGGGGGTATGTATTTAGTGCCTTACAGACAACCCCCATTTTAATGGGGGTAGAATGCTCACGACGACGATGCTATAAGAAGGTATAGAAGTCGTACAAAGTCAACATAGTGTTTATCGTTTAAGTTACCACATAGTTTGGGTGTGTAAGTA